>CAJAWH010000068.1 GCA_903945605.1 uncultured Methylococcaceae bacterium
AGTTAGCCGCAGCACGGATGGCGAGGAAGGAAAGACGGCTAAATAATGTGGAATTGGCGGTGTGTCAGCCCCTGGCTAACGCCGCATAATTCCATTGTTCGTGGAGGGGCGAAGTCCAAGTTCATCTGAAGCATTACAGGTTCAGGAAAAAATGCGCCAAAGGCAGAATGTCTTCGCCCCGTTCCCGTAACGGTGGCAAGGCAATGGTAAACACATTTAACCGGTAAAATAAGTCTTCGCGCAATTTTTGCTCGGCAATTGCCTGTCTTGGATTACGGTTGGATGCGGCAATAACACGCACATCAACGCTAATGCTGCGGTTGCTGCCTAATCGCTCCAGGCTTCGCTCCTGCAACACGCGAAGCAACTTGGCTTGCAAGTTAATGTCCATTTCTGTTATTTCATCCAAGAACAAAGTGCCACCGTCCGCCAACTCAAACTTACCGATACGCTCTTTAACGGCGCCTGTGAAGGCGCCTTTGCTATAGCCAAAAAGTTCGCTCTCCAAAATAGTGCCCGGAATTGCCGCGCAATTGATCGACACAAACAAAGCATTGGCGCGTACTGAAGCATTATGTATCGCCCTTGCCACCAACTCTTTACCTGTACCGGTTTCACCTTGGATCAAAACGCTGGTTTTGGTGGCGGCAACTTGTTGGATTTGTGTATAAACTTGCTGCATCGCCGGACTGTCGCCAATAAAGCCATGCCAGCCTTTTTCCATTTGTTGGCGTAAATAACGGTTCTCGCGCTGCACCTTACCCAAACTCAACGCGCGTTGCACAGCTGCCATCACCGCAGTCATCTCAAAAGGACGCACAATATAATCACTAGCACCGTATTTCATGGCATCCACAGCACTTTCCACCGTTGCGAAGGCGGTCACAACAATAACCGGAATATCATTATGGCTGTCACGCAGTTGGCGCAACAAGCCTATACCGTCAAGGTTTGGCATGCGTAAATCGGTAATCACCAAATCTGCAAACTGTTCCGTCAAAATGGCAATTGCCTCCTGCCCGTCTTGTGCCTGCAACACCTCATAATCCATTTGTTTTAGCATGATTTCCAACAATCGACGCATTTTTGTCTCGTTATCAACAACTAATATCGTTTTTTTAGTCATTTTCACAATCCTTCTGGACAACAGGCAAAATTATTTTAAAACTGACACCTCCCAATAGGCTGTCAGCAATGTAAACCCTACCGTGGTGCGCGTGCACAATTTGTTGCACCACCGTCAAACCTAAGCCAATACCTTCTTGCCGCCGCGTAAAAAAAGGTTCGAAGACCTTGCTTTTATCTTCTTCTGTAATGCCTGGGCCATCATCATTGACACACACTTCCAAACTATCGCCATTATTGGCTGTGGTGACTTCGACATGACCACAGATGTTGACATGCTGGATAGCATTGATCGCTAAATTGAGCAGCACTTGAATAAGTTGGTCGCGATCCGCATCCAATAATGAGGGGTTGGCCTCGAGCTGGGCCGTAAACCGGATATGGCGGGCATCCGCTTGGTTTTGCAATAGTTCCAAGGTATGGGTGACAATATCATGAAGGTCATGGCAGCGAAAATCAGGCGGTCTAGGCTTGGCACAGGCCAATAAAGTGGAAATAAGGTCGTTCAGGCGATGGGTTTCGCTAAGGATATAGCTGATCATTTCCAAACCAATATCGCTTAAGTTTGACTCACGCTCCAAGATTTGTGCCGAGGAACGCAAAATGCCCAACGGAGTCCTGACTTCATGTGCCATACTCGCCGCCATTTCACCAATCACCGCCAATTTAGCGACCCGCTCCACATCCCGCCGCGACTGCTCCAAGTGATCGATCATTAATATAAACTGCCTACCCAGCTCGTTGATTTCCTGACTGGATTGCAATTCCAAGGGAAATGAAGTGTTGCCTCGCATAAAATCACGGGTGAATGCAGCCAGTTGCACAATAGGCTTCGCTATTCTCCCAGACATCCACAACGAAACCAAAACCCCCAACAGCGAGACCAGTAAAAAATATGCCAACATTTCCATCCATAGTTGCCATATTGGCCTTAATGCGCTGTCACTGGGTTGTACAATCAGCACCCGCCAACCAATACCGTGGAAGGAACGGTAACCTTGTGCTTTGGCATCGCCGACCAAGACCTCCTCGCCATTGAAAAAGCTGATGGGGCCCGCAATCAAGCCGCTATCATTGGCAACGGCTAACGGCGCGTTAACCGATGAAAACTTTATGCCTTTGCCGTGCAATTGGCTAGAAGTGGCTATAATATGACCGGTGGCATCCATTAACAAGGCATAAACAGGTGAGCTTTGCCGGGTCAATGGCATGGGCGCATCCAATAACTGGGCATTTTCACGCCAATCAAAACCCACGTATAAGCGGCCTAAGTCAGCTGTTTTGTAGGCATCGGGAATAGGAATTGAGAACAACAATTCCTGGCGCAACTCATCCAGCGGATACAAGGAATAGTTATTATTTTTGTGGGTGACCGTCAACCAAAATGGTTGAAGCGGATAAGTTCCGCCTATCATTTGAACATCTGTAGATGCAACCACCTTGTCTTGTTGATTGACCACAAATAGCCTTTTGTATATGCCACCGTAGCCAGTATGCAGCTCGTAGATAAAATTCTCCAACCTTTTGTCAACATCCCCGACACGTATTTCTTGCATAACCTCCAATTTGCCCCACATGGCCATGTCCTCAAAGCGTTCAAACAATCCTATATCAATTTGCTGCATTATCGAATTAGCTTGCGATTGTAGTTTGCCATTAATTTCTTGCAGCAGAATGTCCCGAAAATGGGCAAACACCAATACACTTATCAATAAGCCCGATGTTAGGCTAATCAATAGATAAGATGTCAACAAGGTAAAACGAATGGTCATTGGTCTTCTCTATTTAACACTCAGAATTAGGGTCAAACGTTTGCCTTTTTACCAGGCGTTATTACTGGCTTTGGCACTGTGTGGCAGTGCTGCAAGTTTTGCCGAACCGCCCAGCACACAACCCTATTACCAATGGGGGCGCGGAATGAGTTGGCCTAGCGCCAACTTTAACTTGGGCGGTTATTTCAACATCTTGGACAACCTGCCCACCAATAAGCAAGGCAACCAACTCAAATTAGATGAACTAAGCCTATTTTTGACTTGGTCACCCCACCAACGGCTACATTTTTTCTCGGAAGTGGAACTTGACGAGTGGCTGTCCACTGCAAAAATTGCCAATATCAACAACGCGCTAAGGGCGGAACGCTTGTACGTTGACATACTGGCCTCTGAAGCGGCAACCGTACGGATCGGTAAATTCCTGACCCCTATCGGACGATGGAACATTATCCATGCCGCCCCATTGACCTGGACGGCAACCCGCCCATTAGTCACCGACGAGCTTTCGTTTAGCTCGCATCTTAACGGGGCTATGCTAACCCAACGTTTGCAGTTTAACGATAATAACGTTTCGATCATGGTTTATGCAGACGACTCCAGCAAAATGGATGTGTTTGATAACTCCACCCTGGGCTTTGACACGGCCCTAGGGGGACGGATCAATTTTGAGTCTGACCATTCCTGGCAGATAGGCCTGTCTTATATTAATTTCAGCAATCTACTAACGCCAAAATTGCAACGCAACGACCTGTTGGGCGCCGATTTCCTGTGGAAAAAAAAATGGCTATGAAATCATGGCTGAAGGCATTTACCGCCACACGGGAGATAGCCAAGGACAAGAGCATGGCTTTTATTTGCAGGGCGTCGCACCCTTGGCAAAAAAATTTTTTGCGGTGGGCCGTTATGAATATTTACAGGGGACCCATCATTTTGTGGCGACTGATGATCATATTGGGGTGGCAGGCTTGGCTTGGCGGCCTTATGTGCCCTTAGTTGTAAAGGCCGAATACCAGTTTGGCGCGGTGCATGACAGTTTTGCGCCCAGCGGTTTTTTTGCTTCCATTGCGATGTTGTTTTGAGCATGGCAAAGCGTATCTTAGCCTTGGCACTTGCCCTAAACGTTGCTTCCGCCAGCGCAGACGAGCTATTGGTGATAACGGGGCTGGATGAGCCTAAAGCAAATCTGAACCGCAAACAATTGGAAAACATATTTTTACGCAAAAGCTTTATCAACAATAATGGCGTAGGGTGGATTCCGCTTAATTTACCCCCCGACAATCCCTTAAGGGTGGCTTTTTCGGAAACATTGCTCAAGCTTCCCCCGCACATCTTGGAAGCCTATTGGAATGAACAGTATTTCAATGGCATTTCACCGCCCCATGTGCTGGCTTCAGAAGAAGCTGTACTGCGCTTTGTCGCCACCACACCGGGCGCTATTGGCTATATCCTGCCCTGTCATCTGGATAAACGGGTGCAGGTGCTTGTTAACTTACCCACTGCCTTCCCCTTAAAAAAACTTTGCCCCTAGCACCGTATGCCCTCTCCAACCCTGCAAAATATGCAGGATATGACGTTTTTTGCAGGGTTAAAATGCCCCTGAGCAACGGTTATAGCCTCTTGCCAATCCTACCCTATTGATACTATCAACATAAAAATAAATTTAAAAAATGGCAAGGCAATTGCTCTGTATGTATCAGGCGACAGGAATAGTCTCCTAGTGGTTTTTTGTTTGCACCACCCCACTCGCTTGGCGTAGCAAACCTTCTCTCTTAGTTTAAATAACAAGGGGACGCACAAACCGTGTCGAGTTATCGACATAGCGCGGGAAGCATCCCCCACACTCAGATTTTACCCTGATTAATTATAAACAGCTGGCAACAGCATCCCTTTGACATGACATTTTTTGGAGAACACAATGAAAAATTTTCCGCTTAAGCCGATTGTGGGGCTAATCTTGGCCTTATCGGTGCAGAACGCCCACGCCCAAGTATTTGGTTCGTTGGCCAACTTTGACGTGGTCAATGACACTGGTAAAACTGCTCACGGTTTTGAAATTGACATCCGCGACATCCATTCCGGCGACATCAGTTCGCTGTTTGGCGCAGCCAACCGTTGGCCCAATATGGAGCGTTATGGTGCCCCTACTGTGACCGATTTTACCGATGCCAGCGGCTTCGGCGTAAAAATCGTTTACCAAGCCAGCAATAACGGCACTTGGTCAGCTGCCACCCCTTCCGGCACTTTACCGGTCAGCCCATCGGACAGCTGCTGGCCACTCGGTGCACCCAATTACGGCCCGCTTTATCCTTGTGACCATTTTGGTGTCAGCACTAACGTCAACACACCTAATGTCAATTATTACTGGCTGGTTGAAAATGCCGCCAACCCTAACGGCCCGTTAGTCCAAGTGCAAGCGAGTGTGCCCAATCCACAATGGGTGGTCACTCCGCAACCGCCTATTAACAATGTGCCTCAAGCCCCAAAAGTCAATGTTGCCATTGCCGCACCGCAACCTGTCGCCTATGAATTTGGCGAACCCCGTTGGGTAAAAGTGACCGCGACCGGCACTGTGCAAGATGTGGCAGTTGAAGACTTGGTGGCAGAAAACGCCGTCCTCAAAAAAGCCCAAACGCAAACCCAATTGGAATGGCAATTGTTGCAGGTTGATTCTGGTAGCCCAGGTTCAGGCCAGATTGATTTGACTGGCGTAGCCCTTGACCAAGGCGCGAAAGGTGTAGTTTACCGTTTTGAATTTTACCAATACACCGGACAACGCGACCCATCCACCAATGAGGCTTTAGTAGGCCCTAACGGCGACACACCCGGTGCAAATGGCCCAAGCAAAGGCGATTTAGGTAAATTTATCGTGGCACAAAATGCCGGCATTAACTTTGATGGCGTTATTCCGGCTGCGCCGCCGCTACCTATCGCGCCATCCATTAACGCCACTATTTCTGGCGCAACAGTTAACATGCCTTACAGCCAAGTGATCAACGCCACGCCCGGTGTTGCCAAAGACGCACTCAATATCAGCGTGACCGGCTTGCCCGCAGGTTTGGCCTTTAATGCCGCCAGCAACACCATTACTGGCACGCCTACCGTTGTAGGCACATTTCCGTTAACTATTATCGCGCAGGATGCCAGCAACTTTACCAGCACCACGGCAACCACCCAGATAAATATTGCCGATGCGCCGATTGTGTTTAACCTGTCGCTGCCGCAAGGCATGGTCGGCACGCCATACAACCAGGCATTGTCAGTCACCGGTGGTTATGGCACCATTGCCTTCACCAGCTTTGGGGCTTTGCCTGGTGGTTTAAGCCTGGTCGGCAACACCATTAGCGGTACGCCTACAGTAGCCGGTTCCACCTTAGTGCAACTGACGGCAACCGATTCGCTCGGCTATAGCCAAAACGCTTCGCAAACATTGACCATTGCTGCCGCAGGTGCGGGTGGCGGCGTAGCCTGTTCCGGCACTAACAAGGTCATTTCTTTTGCCAACAAATATTGGATGGACATTGCTGGTGGCCTCCCCAACGGCGGGCAAAGTGTCTATTACGCCCCCCAAGCAGGCACAACCTTTGTCGCGCCGTTGACAGTGGCGAATGGCATTAAAACCGGCTATCTGGTCAGTTATAATGGCACCACTGATAATATCGGCTTCTGTATAGCCAAAACCATGACTATTGCAGCGGGCTTAAGCCTTACTCCGGTCACATTACCCAACGCACAAGTGGGCAGCCCCATCACCAGCACGGCCATTACGCCTGCCGGTGGTATTGCGCCTTACACGGTTTCGGTCAGTGGCCTGCCTAGTGGCTTGGCGTTTGACGGCAAAAATATCACCGGCACACCTGCCTTGGGTACAAATGGCGTTAAAACCATCAGTGTTTCGATAAATGACAGCATTGGCGAAACAGTCAACACTACCCTTTCCATAACAATTGCTGCCGCACCAGCTGTCGTGCCTACTGCCAACTTGCCTGTGGGCATGGTCGGCACTGCTTATAGCGGGACGGTTTCTGCTACGGGTGGCGTAGGCAAACTTACGCTGTCAGTCACTGGCTTGCCAAAAGGCTTAAGCTATGCGGCTGGCAATGTGACCGGTAAGCCAACAGTTGCCGGTGCCAGCACGGTTACCATTACCGCCATGGACAGTATAGGCCAAAGCGTCACCACCACTTCTGTGTTGACTATCAACCCTATTCCGCTGCCACCTATTGTGCTGGGTAGCTCAACCATTCCCACCACAGCTAAAGTAGCTACCGCCTACACCGGCACTACCAATGCAACGGGCGGCGTGGGTACATTGACTTGGAAAGCCACTGGCTTGCCAACTGGCCTTAAAATATCCACCGCTGGTGCGATTAGTGGTAAGCCAACTAAAGCCGGTACTTATAATGCGGTATTGACCGTCACTGATACCAAGAAGCAAACGGCAACCATTAATGTGACTATCACTGTTGCCAAGTGATGTGATCCATTAATATACCCTTTCGGGTAGCCTGACTAAAGCCCAGGGTGACCTGGGCTTTTTTTTGCCCTAATTTGCGGCGTGCCTTTCATTGGCATTTGACTAAAAACGCTATAGTATTGGCTCTATGATAGAGTCTGCCATAGGCTTGAATGGTCGATGCTTATCTTTGCAAACAACAATAAATAATAATAATAAGGAGAATCTCTATGAAAAAAATAGCTTTTCTGATGTCCCTGCTGTCAATCACATGGGGTAATGGGTATGCCGCTGAACATCATAGCGGACACAATCCGGGTATGGGCGGCGGGGGCGCAGGCGGCAGTGCTTGCATGAAGCCCCATTTGGCCAAATTTTTACCGGCTCACTTGGCCACTGTCGTGCCGGGCGCGGAGTTCTCGTTTATCGCCTTGAATGTCAACAAGCCTGAACAAATATCAGTGAAGGTAAAAAATATCCCCGTGCCGATAGAAGCTGAATTTAAAGACCCTTACTATTTGGTGAAAGGGCGCTTGCCCGAATCCCTGCACGGCACGGCAGCCCGTATCAACATTAAAGTCACTGGCAAATCGTCCCATTGCGAAGCGGAAAACGGCTGGCTAGTGACCATTGCCGAACCGGCTAACCCGGAATAAGCTTGCTTATCGGTACATGCCATTGACTAACCGGATGATTACTGCCACTATCCCTGTATTATGCAGGTAGGGATTTGTCATGTCTGAACCAATAACAGTGAAACAGTGCACCGCATTTTGCTTGGCGCAGCGTTTTGACATCAACCAATTGTCCAGCCATTTGTCGGCATCCACGCTGATACGCCTTATTAAGGGTGCGCTACTGATTGAAGACGGTGACACGTGGTCAGTCATTTTTAATTACGGGGCAGTGGTGCATTGGCATGTGCGTTTGGAACAGCAGCAAGCGCTACATGAATTATTGCTGAAACACGCAGAAAACCCGCTTGCTGTGGTCGAGGAAGACCGCTTTACTTTTGCACTGGATTGCCCGCACACCCGTTTTGTGGAAGACCATATCGAAGTCGAAAATTCCGATGCCATCTTGTTATTTTCGCTATCGCAGGGCATGGCCCAATCCATCAAACTGGCATCTTTTGAAACCCATGCCATCAACACCATCAACAACACCAGTTACATTCCCAAATCGTTGGCGGAAAGCGGACGTATCCAACTCAGCCGCCATAATATCGCTAAAATTCGTGGGCAGTTGTTTTTGACCAAAAGCGACATTATCCTTAATTACGATTTGCTGGATACGCCGGATTTTTTCTGGGAATACCCCGAATACGAAAAAGTTTACAGCATCACTGCCAAATATCTGGAAATAGCCCCACGCACCGAAGTACTGGCCAAAAAACTGGAAACTATCCATGAACTGTTTGTTATGTTGGCTGATGAACAAAAATACCGCCATTCCACTATTTTAGAATGGATTATCATCGGGCTGATCGCTTTTGAAATCAGCATCACCATTTTCGATAAACTCTTTTAACACCATGCTCAGTTACCGACACGGCTTTCATGCCGGCAATTTTGCCGATGTGTTGAAACATCTTGTGCTGATTGACAGTCTGCATTACCTTGCTAAGAAAGATAAACCTTTTTGCTACTTCGACACGCATGCAGGTGCAGGTGATTACGCATTGGACGATGCCTTTGCCCAAAAAAACCGTGAGTTTAACAAGGGTATTGGCCGTTTATGGTCACGCAGTGATTTGCCGGATGCGGTGCTGGCCTACGTTAATATCGTCAAGGCATTCAATGCCAACGCCAAACTAAACCGCTACCCGGGATCGCCATTGATAGCCCAGCATCTGTTACGGCAGAATGACCGCTTGTGCCTGTTTGAATTGCATCCAACCGAAATCAAATCGCTTAATCAAACGACTTTTAAAGATAAGCGGGTCAGACGCTTCCATGCCGATGGCCTGACTGCCAGTTTGCCGCTGTTGCCGCCGCCGGAACGCCGCGCTTTGGTGCTGGTTGACCCTGCTTACGAATTAAAAAACGATTACCGCTTGGTCGTTGATGCATTGGTCAAAATGCACCAACGGTTCGCAACAGGTACTTTTTTGCTGTGGTATCCGGTGGTGGAAAGGCGGCGTATTGATGAACTGGAACGCGCCCTAAAGAAGTGCGGCATCCGTAATATCCAACTGTTTGAACTGGGCATTGCCGCCGACCAGCCCGAACAAGGCATGACCGCCTGCGGCATGATAGCCATTAATGCCCCTTGGACTTTAGCGGCACAGATGCGCCAAACCTTGCCTTGGTTGGTTGGGGCATTGGCCGAACAGGGCAACGGTTTTTGTCGGCTTGAAACGTTGGTGGATGAATAGACATAGATGATGTTGACCTAAACACGGGGGGAGAAAATGAACATCCGTATCCTGCAAGGCATTATTCCGGGCATTGCCACTGCTGATGGCGGGGGGGTCAAATTGCGCCGCAGCCTTGGACAAAGCCAAGCGCACCGCGTTGACCCTTTTTTAATGCTGGATGAATTCTCATCGGCAAATGCCGATGATTATATAGCGGGGTTTCCGCAGCACCCGCACCGTGGTTTCGAGACTATCACCTATATGCTGGATGGGCACATGCTGCACCAAGACCACTTGGGCAACCGGGGTGACTTGAAAGGTGGTGGCGCACAATGGATGACCGCCGGACGGGGCATTATCCATTCGGAAATGCCGCAACAAGAAAGTGGCCGGATGCGCGGCTTTCAATTATGGATCAACTTACCGGCAAAAGAAAAAATGAAGCCGGCCAGTTATCAGGATATTCAACCAGAAGCCATGCCTTGGCTCACCTTAGCCGATGGGGGCAGCGTTAAGCTAATTGCGGGCAATGCTGAAATTGCAGGCCAAGTCTATGCAGGTGCCATACAAGGCATAAGTGCCGATGCTTTATTTCTGGATGTCCGGCTACCAGCAGGTGGTCATTTTAAACTGCCTCTGCCCTATGAGTACAATGCCTTTGTTTATCCCTATGAAGGCCAAATCATGATAGGCCCTCAATTGGCCCAACAGCCGCTGCCCCCCCAACAGGCGGGCTTACTTTCCTTAGGCGATCAGCTTGAAATTTGGGCGGAAGAACAGCCGGTGGCATTTTTGCTGCTGGCAGGCCGTCCATTAGGTGAGCAAATTGTACAGCATGGCCCCTTTGTCATGAACACCCAGGCAGAAATTGAACAGGCCATTGCTGACTATAAAAAAGGCCAACTGGTTTAAATAATCAGGCTGCCATTGAGGGCAAGCCGCTTTATCCCTTTACAAAAGAGGCTGACTTGGCAAAACACCCTGCCCTAACGGTATTTCTAATGCTTGTTGGGGTGTTTCATGAGAAAATAGGCTTTTTATTTTGTCGGCTTCAAAGATTATGAAAATCGCCATTCTTTCACGCAACCCAAAGCTTTATTCAACGGCCCGATTGGCGCAAGCTGCCGAGGCGCGTGGTCATGAGGTACGGGTTTTAGACGTTTTGCGTTGCTACATGAACATCACTTCCCACAATCCGTCAATTCATTATCGGGGTGAGGATTTATGCCAATTTGATGCGGTGATACCCCGTATTGGTGCTTCAGTGACGTTTTATGGCACAGCGGTGTTACGTCAGTTTGAAATGATGAATGTGTTTCCGCTGAATGAGTCGGTTGCCATTTCCCGTTCCCGCGACAAACTGCGTTCCACGCAATTATTGGCCAGGCGGGGCATTGGCTTGCCGGTGACGGGCTTCGCCAACAACCCTGATGATATTGCTGACCTGATCGCCCAAGTCGGCGGCACACCCTTAGTGATTAAGTTGTTGCAAGGCACCCAAGGGATTGGGGTGGTGCTGGCGGAAACTCATAATGCCGCTGAAAGCGTCATCCAAGCCTTTATGGGCATCAATGCCAATATTATGGTGCAAGAATTTATCAAAGAGGCGGGTGGCAGCGATATCCGCTGCTTTGTGATTGGCGACAAGGTGGTGGCAGCCATGAAGCGGCAAGCCGCTGAGGGTGAGTTCCGTTCCAATTTGCATCGGGGCGGCTCGGCAACCTTGATTAAACTGACACCTGAGGAACGCTCCACTGCGGTCAGGGCGGCAAAAATAATGGGCCTGAACGTTTGTGGTGTGGATATGCTACGTTCCAACCACGGCCCAGTGATTATGGAGGTCAATTCCTCACCAGGCCTGAAAGGCATAGAAACCGCCAGCGAAAAGGACATCGCTGACATGATCATCCAGTTTATTGAAAAGCGCTTTGAATCATTGGAAAGCGCGAAAGACAAATCGCTGACCAGGACCCGTGGTAAGGGCTAACCAGCGATTATTGATTTAGACGCGTCCGTATTGGTCGCTATAGCGGACAATGTCATCTTCACCCAGATAAGTGCCGGATTGAACCTCGACGACTTCCAAAGGAATGACGCCGGGGTTTTCCAAACAATGTATGGTGCCTATGGGTATATAGATTGATTCATTCTCAAACAACAGCGTCTTATCGTCATTTAAGCTAACCATAGCGGTGCCTTTCACCACTATCCAATGTTCGGCGCGGTGGTGGTGTTGTTGCACCGATAGTTTAGCACCAGGATTGACCACAATGAGCTTGGTCTGATAACGGTCACCGCTATCTACAGAATCGTAAGAACCCCATGGACGGAACACTTTCGGGTGTGTCTCCGCTTCACTGCGGCTTAATTTGATTAATTGACCAACCACATCTTTCACCGATTGGCTACCATCTTTGCTGGCAATCATGACCGCGTCTTTGGTTTCCACAACCACCAAGTCATCTAAGCCAATAACCGTGACGAGTTTGTTCTCGGCATGGATTAGTGAATTATGGGTGTCAATGGTAATGACATCGCCATTGATGGCGTTGCCGTTATTATCTTTATCGCGCACATCCCAAAGGGCAGACCAAGAACCCACATCATTCCAACCGGCATCCAAAGGGATCACTGCCGCTTTGTCGGTTTTTTCCATCACCGCATAGTCAATGGAATCGGAGGGGCATTTGGCGAAAATAGCTTTATCAAGGCGGATAAAATCCATATCTGCTTTAGCGGATGCTAGTGCTTGTTTACAACACGCCAGCATTTCTGGATTAAATTTTTCTAGCTCCGCCAAGAAGTTGCCTGCAGTGAAAGCAAACATACCACTGTTCCACAGGTATTCGCCGGATTGCAGATACTGGTTTGCCGTTGCCAAATCAGGCTTTTCGACAAATGCCTCGACATTGTAGGCGGTGTGTTCAAGAGCAGACCCTTGTTTGATGTAACCATAACCAATTTCCGGGCTATTGGGGACAATGCCGAAAGTGACCAGCAAGCCCTGTTTGGCAAGCGCTTCGGCATGATGGATCGCAGCATGGAAGGCATCGGTATCGCTAATGACGTGGTCAGCCGCCAATATCAGCAACACATCATCGGGCGATTCGGCGGACAACGCAGCCAATGCCACTGCAGGGGCGGTATTTTTGCCCATAGGCTCGAGGATAATCGCCGAAGGTATGGCTTCTATGTCATAAAGCTGTTTTGCCATCAAAAAACGGTGCACCTCATTACAAATGGCAATCGGCGCCTGCATTGTAGGCAGGGACTGGATTCTGAGCATCGTCTCTTGCAACATGGAGTTACCCGATACCAAGGGCAGGAATTGCTTGGGGTACTGGCTACGGGACAAAGGCCACAACCTTGTGCCGGAGCCGCCCGATAAGATAACAGGAATCATGGTAGGGTCACCTCTTAGTAGGGGGAAAACAGGACAGCTTATATGTCGTAATGGTAAAGGTCTATTTTAACAGCTTCATGACATGTTTTTAACAATTACGAAAAGCATAATGGGGCATTATCGTTTGTTAGCCCGCCAGCGTAAATAATGAATGGAAATTTTTTCCGGATTGCATGGCAATCTCTTCGCTGCTGACGCACCTTAACTGAGCAATGCAGTCGGCAACATGGCGAACATAGAGGGGGTAATTAGGTTTGCCCCGATGTGGCACAGGCGCGAGATAAGGCGCGTCGGTTTCAATTAAATAGCGGTCGTGTGGGACTTGCTTTGCCACCTCTTTAATCGCTTGGGTATTGTTGAATGTGATGATGCCCGAAAAAGAAATATAAAAATTAAGGTCTAAAGCCCGTTCAGCAAAAGCCCAATCTTCGGTGAAGCAATGGATAATGCCCCCTACATCGGCCGCCCCTTCTTCGGCCAATATGCGGAGTGTATCTGCTTGAGCCTCGCGGGTATGGATAATCAGCGGTTTCCCCAAAATTTTGGCGGCGCGGATATGATTTCTAAAGCGTTGCTGCTGGTCAGTGACCGCGCATCCGATACGGTAGTAGTCTAGCCCAGTTTCACCTATTGCCAATACCTTTCCCTCCCCGCCCAAAGCCACCAACTCTTCGACTGTTGGCTCCCAACCCTCTTTGACATTGGGGTGTACACCCACACTGACATTAATATGGGCATAAGGCCTGACCAATTCCAGCATGGCCGGATAAGCTTCCAAGTCAATGGCAATACAGAGCATACCGCTAATGCCGTGGTGATTGGCAGCACTGACAAAATTGTCAAAACTGCCTTGGTAAGGCGTAAGATCGATACGGTCAAGATGGCAATGCGAATCGATGAACATGGCGTTGCCTCATAGGATAGGGAATGGTGAAAATGTGGCGGTCAATGGGATATTTGTTTAGCGGCTAAGCTTGGTGAAGTACTGATTGGATTCAATATTTGCCAATTAATAAGTATCTCTTCAAACAGCAACTGCTTATTGACAGTACTGTCCACGACAACATAGCTGGCCAATAACAATTGGTAGTGATTAAACAGACCTGCTAAGTTTAACCGTTGCGCCAACCGTTGCAAGTTTTGTTGCAAGTCAGGATTGCCTAGCTGTTGGGTGCTGGCGCCATAATAGCATTTAATGATGTCCGACACCCAAGAGAGCAGCCAAACCAGCAATTGTGCTTCGGGTAGGGCTTTCCATAGCTCGGCGATTTGCACTGGCGATTTTTTATGGTTTGCCAGTTCCAACCACGCTTTGAAGCACTCTTGCCGTAATGGCAAGGTGTTTCCTGTACAGTATGCCAATGCCTTTAACGGCGCCCCTTGTGCCAAACTGTATGGCAAATCCAAATCCTGTTGCAGTGTTTCCGTCGCCAGCCAGGCCATCACCTGCGCCCGTCCCGGCACTGTCAAGGCAAATTGTTGGCAGCGGCTCACAATAGTGGCGGGCAATCTGCCTGGCTGCTCGGTTATCATCAAAATCACGCTGCGGTCAGCCGGTTCTTCCAAGCATTTTAAAAAAGCGTTTTGAGCCCTTAGGTTCATTTGATCGGCAGGATTGATGACAATAACCCGGTATTGGCTGTATTGGGGTTTTAATGTCAACACCTCAATCAGTCCGCGCATTTGGTCAATGGTGATGTCTTTGCCTGGCTCTTCGGGGCTTAACTGGAAAAAATCCGGATGAAACCCGGCTTGCAATAATTGGCAAGCTTTGCACCCCCCGCAGGGCAAATAACTTTCTGCTTGCGGTGATGAACACAACAGCGATTCCGCAAATTGCCGGGCAAGCCGCTGTTTGCCCAACCCACTCCGACCCACCAAAAGCACCGCTTGGGGGACACGTTGCTGATTACGGTATTGGCTTAAACGCTGCCAATCCGCTTGTTGCCAAGCAAGTAAAGGGGTCATGCAAATAATGGGATAAGTGCCTCAATAATGGCATCTTGGACATCTGACAAAGGGCGGTCTGCCCGAATAACCTTGATACGGTCTGGATTGGCTTCTGCCAAAACCAGATAGGCCTCCCTGACCCGTTCAAAAAAGCTGATTTGCTCCGATTCAAAACGGTCTGTGAAGATACGTTTGCGGGCACGCTTCATACCCGTTTCCACCGGCGCATCCAGCAAAATGGTCAAATCCGGCTTTAAATTGCCTTGCACAAACCGTTCTAGCCATTCGATATTTGCAGTCTTCATATTGCGTCCGCCGCCTTGATAGGCGTAGGTGGAATCGGTAAAGCGGTCACACAACACCCATTGGCCTTTTGCCAAGGCAGGCTCGATGACATGCTTAATATGCTGCGCCCGTGCAGCAAACATCAATAACAGCTCTGTTTTTTTGCCTATGGCTTCTTTACCGGTATCCAGCAACAAATGCCGAAGTTGTTCCGCCATTTGGGTGCCGCCCGGCTCGCGGGCCACTGTGACGGGTATTTTGCGCTGCTCGAACACTTCCCTTAAAAATATTAGGTTGGTCGATTTTCCAACACCCTCACCGCCTTCTAGAGTGATAAACTTGCCTCGGGTCATGGTCGGTTTCTTTGGTAGAGATTGACTGCTTGGTTATGGGCAGCCAAGGTAGCTGAAAATACATGGCTGCCATCACCACGGGCGACAAAATAAAGGCTGTCGCCCTCGTCCGGATGCAATGCCGCATGAATGGCGTCTTGTCCGGGCATAGCTATGGGTGTGGGTGGCAAGCCTATCATCTGATAGGTATTGTAAGGTGTTGCGGTAAGCAAATCTTGACGGGAGATATTGCCATGGTAAAGCTCCCCCATGCCATAAATCACCGTCGGATCTGTTTGCAACATCATACCTGCCTGCAAGCGACGGGTGAACACCCCAGCAATTTGCGGTCTTTCGGACTTTTGCCCGGTTTCTTTTTCAATCACCGATGCTAATATCAATGCTTCGTAGGGCGATTTTAAAGGCAAGCCGTCCGCTTTATATTGCCATTCATGGGCGATTATCCGTTGCATTTTGTCGTAGGCCATTTTTAACACGGCAACATCCTGTGTATATTTGGCAAAATAGTAGGTGTCCGGAAAAAACTGGCCTTCTGGATGTTCAACATCAATCCCTTGGGCGGAAAGCCGTTTTTTTAGGGCACTGGCATCAGCTATTGACGCCAGCGCTGCTGATGCCAGCTCAGCAGAATGTCCAATTGACTGATTTTTGTTCAACTCTTCGATAAATTGCTTAAACGCCCAGCCTTCAGGAAAAGTGATGGCATGTTGTTTGGTTTTGCCCAAAGCCAACAACATCAATATTTGCGGAACGGTGACCCCCACCGGCAGTTCATATTCACCCGCCTTGAGCCGTTGATAAGTGTTTTGCCGAAAAGCGATGCATTTAAACCAGAGTGGTTTTATCGCCAGCTTCTGCGCGATAAGCTTGCCGGTAATCCGGTCGAAAGAGTCACCTTTGGCTATTTCAACAGTCACAGGCGCACCCACAACGACTGGGACTGTTAACGCTGTCACATAACTTAACCCTGCCGCCCAACCGGCAAATATCAAGGTGATCAATGACAGGGCGACCAGCTGCTTAATTTGCACAACGATTCCCACGCATGACTTGCATTAGACCAGCTTGTAACTGCCGAGTAATAGGGCCAATGGCAAAATGATGTTGTCCAATTTGGCGGACTGGCCAGATACCTATGATGGAATTGCTGACAAATATTTCATCGGCAGCCAATAACATTTCTTGCGTAACTGGTTGTTCGGTAAATGAATGCCCTTGTATGTGGGCTAAGTTGATGAGCTGTTGGCGGACTATGCCGGCAATCCCCGCTTGTTTCAAACAAGCGGTATAAAGGCTATTGGCTTTTACATAAAACAAGTTGCTCATCGTTCCTTCGATCACTTGGCCATTAGTGTCAAGCATGACACCCTCTTGGATATCGGGGTCATCCCACTCCGCCCTTGCCAGCACTTGCTCTAGCCGGTTCAAGTGTTTAATGCCCGCCAAACTTGGATTGATGCCTAATCGGGTCTGGCAAAAACGCATGGCAATGCCTTCAACAGTATAATTTTTTGGCGTGGTCGGCCATGGATGTAAACTGACAATACGGGTGGGGGTTGCTTGTACGGGTGGTCGGTAGCCCCGACCACCCTGGCCACGGGTCACAATGACTTTAATGACCGCATTGCTAGAGTTAAGATGCTGGGCAGCATGGCGGCAACAACTGGCAATTTCTGAGATCAGCAAAGCACGGTCAGGACAACTGATGGCAAGTGCTTGGCAACCTGACTGCAAACGGTCTAAATGCTGTCCAAGCAGGAGGGGATTGCCATCCATGACAGCAATGGTTTCAAAAACGCCATCGCCATACTGTAAGCCACGGTCAGCAATGATAATAGTGTTTTCGTGTTCGCCGTTGACCCATATCATTGGCAGACACCGGCAACCTAACAATCAGGAATAGCGCCGGAACACCAATGACCCATTAGTGCCACCAAAACCGAAGGAGTTTGACATGGCAACGTCGATGGTCATCTCCCTTGAAACATTAGGTATGTAATCAAGATCACACTGTGGGTCTTGATTATCCAAATTGATAGTAGCTGGTGCAATTTGATGTCTGATGCTTAATGCGGTCAGCACCGCCTCAATTCCACCGGCCGCACCGAGCAGATGACCAATCATTGATTTGGTCGAGCTAATGGCAACCTTATAGGCATGGCTTCCCAAAGCCGCTTTCATCGCCAAGGTTTCACCAAGGTCTCCGGCTGGCGTTGATGTGCCATGTGCATTGATATAATCAACTTGCTCTGGACTAATGCCGGCATCACGCAGTGCGTTCCTCATACAGCGCGCGGCCCCTTCACCCCCTTCTGCAGGTGTGGTGATATGATAAGCATCACCGCTCATACCAAAGCCTATCAATTCCGCATAAATTTTAGCGCCACGGGCTTTGGCATGTTCCAATTCTTCAAGCACCACGACACCAGCACCATCACTAAGGACAAATCCATCACGGTCGCGATCCCATGGCCTGCTGGCTGCCTGCGGGGCATCATTGCGCCGGGACAATGCCTTGGCAGAAGCAAATCCACCCATTGCGGTTGGTGAAGTGGTGCAACGCTCGGCGCCACCCGCCAACATCACATCGGCATCGTTGTACATTATAAGCCTTGCAGCATCACCTATATTATGTGTGCCTGTCGCACAGGCGGTGACTATGGCATAATTAGGCCCTTTCAAGCCATATTTGATGGATAGGTTGCCTGATATCATGTTGATGATATTGCCGGGCACAAAGAAAGGGGAGATACGGCGGGGACCGCTTTTATCATAGACAGCATAGCATTCTTCAATGCCCGTTATACCACCTATACCGGAACCAATGGCCACACCAATCCGATCGGCGTTTTCTTCAGTCACTTCTAGGCCGCAATCTTCAAAAGCTTGGCATCCAGCGGCTATACCATAATGGATGAAACCATCCATACGCTTTGCATCTTTCTCGGGAATATATTGGGAGATGTCGAGATTGCGGATAACGCCACCGAAAGTCGTTGAGAATGGCGAAATATCAAAAGATTCGATAAAGCTAATACCGCTTTTACCATTGATTATGCCATCCCATGTTTCTGGGACAGTGTTTGCTAGAGGCGTTACGGCACCTAATCCAGTTATGACAACTCGACGCTTGCTCAATGTACTTTACCGTAAGAAAAATTAAGGCTGGGAGGGTGTTACAATTACAATGGATGGGCAAGGCCCACCCAAAGCTATCAGGTGGTTATGCGTTTTTTTCTACGTAATCGATGGCTTGCTGGACGGTGGTGATTTTTTCAGCATCCTCGTCTGGAATTTCGCACTCAAATTCTTCTTCAAGAGCCATGACGAGTTCAACGGTATCAAGAGAATCAGCGCCCAGATCATCCACAAACGAAGCATCATTAGCGATTTGTTCCTTAACGCCTAATTGCTCAGCGACAATCTTTTTTACCCGTTCTTCAATATTGCTCATAATTATTATCCTCAAACAATGTAAGTATTTAGGTGACTTACAATGGTATTGTTATTTATTGTTCTTGAAATCCCGCCTCCGGAAATTCCAGACGGTTCGCGAATTATACTTGATATTGCAATAGAACTACAATATTAAGGCATAAACATGCCGCCGTTCACATGCAAAGTTTCGCCTGTGATATAGGCAGCACCTTCTGATGCCAAAAATGCCACGGCGTGGGCAACTTCCTTCGCATCCCCTAGCCGTGACAAGGGAATAGCAGCCAGTAATGAGACTTTAATCGCTTCATTCAACTCACGCGTCATATCCGTATCAATAAAGCCCGGAGCCACCGTATTGACGGTAATGTTACGCGACCCCACCTCTTTGGCCATAGCCTTGGTAAAGCCTATCATACCCGCTTTGGCGGCAGCGTAGTTGGCCTGGCCTGCATTGCCGGTAACACCCACAACAGAAGATATGTTGATGATACGCCCGTATCGGGTCTTCATCATACCGCGCAACACCGCCTTGCTCATACGGTACACCGAAGTCAGGTTGGTGCTGATGATATCATCCCACTCATCATCCTTCATGCGCATCAGCAGATTGTCGCGGGTTATACCGGCATTGTTAACCAATACGGCAGGTGTGTCATAAGTGTCGCTAATGGTCTTGATGGCTATCTCAATAGCAGCAGCATCAGTAACATCCAGTGCCATGCCCAGGCCATTGTTGCCAAGATAATGGCTAATGGCTTCCGCCCCACCCGCTGTTGTTGCGGTGCCGATGACGAAAAAACCATCTGCAGCCAACCGTTCCGCGATAGCTTTACCAATACCACGGCTTGCACCGGTCACTAATGCCACTGCCTTGTTCATGCCAATTGCCCCGCTACATTCATCATAGTTTCTGTGTCCAGCAATGCCCAATGCCCCGCACCTTTGGCAATGCGCTTGTTCAATCCCACCAACACCTTACCTGGGCCACACTCGACAAAATGGGCGACCTGCTGATTATGAAGATAGGAGATGGTTTCCACCCAACGCACAGGGCGGTAAAGCTGTTCTTTTAGTGCCGCTTTGATGGCATCGGATGAGCTATGCGAAGCAATATCGGCATTATGGATCAGTGTTATTTCTGGCGCACTGAAAATTACACCTTCCAAATAGCTGGCAAGCTTCTCAGCAGCGGGCTTCATGAGCAGGCAATGCGATGGCACACTGACCGGTATAGGAACGGTAAGCTTCGCCCCTGCCGCTTTAGCGGCTTGGATGGCGCGATTAACGGCAGCAATGTTACCGGCAATCACGACCTGACCCACTGAATTGAAGTTAACCGCCGAGACGACCTCATCCAAGGCCGCTTCCGCACAGATATTGATCACTTCTTGGTCGTCAAGCCCAATAATGGCTGCCATACCACCCTCACCTTGCGGCACAGCCTCTTGCATCAATTGCCCACGGGTTGCCACAAGCGCGACGGCATCCTCAAATGCCAGTGCCCCGCTGCATACCAGTGCTGTGTATTCACCTAAGCTATGACCGGCCATCCATGCCGGACGCACTGCGCTTAGCTTGCTCCATACCCGCCAAACTGCTGCTCCAGCAGCCAGCATGATGGGTTGCGTGTTGCTGGTTTGCGCCAATTCATCGGGTTTATTATTGAGTATATCCCACAAATCTTTCCCTAATACAGCGGACGCCAAATCGAAGGTCTGTTTGATTTCAGGGTGATGGACTGCCAATTCATTCAACATTCCAGGGGATTGCGAGCCTTGTCCAGGAAACACAAAGGCGAGGTTAGGTGACAGGTTATTCATCTGATTATGATAAGTGTTATTTTATTATTCTTTTTATTTTAGTATCTTATTAATGCCGAACCCCAAGTGAACCCAGCACCAAACGCCTCAAGCAGAACAATCTGCCCACGCTGGATCCGGTTATCGCGGACTGCCTCATTAAAAGCCAAGAGGACGGAGGCCGAAGATGTGTTGCCTTGGGTTTCAAGCGTGACCACCACTTGTTCCATTGGCATTTTCAATTTTTTGGCTGTAGCGGCGATAATACGGATATTGGCCTGATGGGGGACCAACCAATCTATCGCACTTAATTCTAAATGATTGGCTGCCAATGTTTCATCAACAATTTTGCCCAACGTATTGACGGCAACCTTAAAAACCTCATTGCCCTGCATGGTGATATAACCGTGTGCATTATTGGCTTCCGGTGATACCTGCGGGTTTGGGCAATACAAAAGGTTGCCGAACTCGCCATCCGAATGGATATGGGTTGACAATACCCCCTGCTGATCCGAGGCCTGAAGCAATAACGCGCCAGCACCATCGCCGAACAACACACAAGTGCTGCGGTCAGCCCAATCGACTATCCTTGAGCAAAGTTCTGTGCCGACAATAAGCGCCGTTTTGGCTGCACCGGACTTGATATACTGATCAGCAATGCTGAGCGCGAAAACTGAACCGGAACATGCCGCTTGCACATCAAATGCCACGGCATTTTTTATCCCTAAACGCTGTTGCAAAATGCAACCCGTGCTAGGATAAACCCTATCTGGTGTGCCGGTTGCCACAATAATCAGATCGACGGCATCAGGCTCAATCTGCGCGGCTGCCAACGCATCCCTGGCGGCAATCTCCGCCATACTGGAAGCTGTTTCTGTGGCATCGGCGATATGACGGCTTTTAATGCCAGTACGCTCAAAAATCCAACTGTCTGACGTATCCACCATCAATGAAATGTCATTATTGGTAAGTACTTTCTCCGGCAAATAGCCACCGGTACCTATTATCCGTGCATACCTGTTCATGCTCTGGCGCTCATGGCCAATGTCTTTTCAACTTGTTGGCTAATCTTCTGGATAACGTCTTTTTTGATCTCCAGCTCAGCAAGATTGATAGCCGTTTTAAAAGCCAAACGGTCAGCACCACCATGGCTTTTAATGACCAGGCCACGCAGCCCCAAAAAACTGGCCCCGTTGTAACGGCGCGGATCTATGCGCTGCTTAAACAATTTTAATACGGGATACGCAACAAGACCGGCGATTTTAGCCAGCAAGTTTTTGTTAAAAGCCTCTTTCAAGCCACCCGCAATCATTTTTGCCGCACCCTCAATCGCTTTTAAAGCGACATTACCCACAAAACCATCAACCACAATCAGATCCACCGGAATGTGTCCTGCATTAATGGAGTCACCCTCGACATAACCAATGTAATTAAGCGACGAACTTTCCAGCAACTTTGCCGCTGCCTTAACCTGCTCGTTACCCTTGACATCTTCTTCACCGATGTTCAGCAAACCCACCCTAGGGTTCTCGATACTGTCCACCGCCTTTACCAGCTCATTGCCCATGACTGCGAACTGGAACAGATGTTCAGCCGTACAATCAACATTCGCACCCAAGTCCAACACATGGGTATGGCCAAAAATCGAAGGCAAAGTGGATATAATGGCAGGCCGGTCAATACCGGGGATCATTTTTAACACAAACCGCGCTGTCGCCATTAACGCACCGGTATTACCGGCACTCACGCAAGCATCGGCCTGACCGTCACGCACCAAATTTATGGCGACGCGCATAGATGAATCTTTTTTGTTCTTCAGTGCCTTGGCGGGGGATTCATCCATCGCCACACATTCGGAAGCATGTCGTATACTCAGCCGACCAAGGTAGTCCCCCAGTGCCTGGGACAGCAGCGGCTTTAAAATGGCCTCATCACCCACCAATATCAAATTTAGTGCCGGATTGTCTTTTAAACAATCCAATGATGCCGGAATAGTGACTTTTGGGCCATGATCGCCGCCCATTGCATCTATGGAAATTGTAAGGCTCACGCTGACCAATGACTCCGCTTAATCCCAAGAGGCCGACCCGATGTAGGGCACGGATGAACGTTTTTGAATAACCCAGGCGGTCGCTTAGTCTTCTTCCACGACAAAACCGACAATTTGCCGACCTTTAAAATAGCCTTCTGGCGTCATGTGGTGACGCAAATGGGTTTCACCGGTTATAGGATCGTTCGCCAGTGTTTTAGCGGTTAATGCATCATGCGAACGGCGTTGCCCACGTCTTGAACGGGTGACTTTGCTTTTTTGTACTGCCATTAGAGGTCTCCAGTATTTTTTAGATTGGCTAGGATGGAAAATGGATTTTCACGCACGGGTTCGCCGCTAGGCTTCGCCACGCTGTTAGGGTATTCAATTTTTGTTGGTATGGCACATGCCCGCTGATGCTTAGGGAATGCAGGAAGAAGCAGTAGCAATTCATCCTCCACAATATCTCTAACCAAGACTTTTTCGCCAACCAACAACAGCGGCTCATAGTCTTCAGGCAAGCGGTCTGCCTGTTCGATTGA
>CAJAWH010000069.1 GCA_903945605.1 uncultured Methylococcaceae bacterium
CACATTCGTATTTTTTATATTGGGTCATGCCATGTTCCAAAGAAAATTAAAACTAAGCTATCAATGTAGCAGTTAACGGGTAATTTTCAACCCTTATTTGTAATGGTTTTAAAGGGCAGGTATTGCGCGGCATGGTTTTTATATTGCCTGATGCTGGCCTGTTCGCGGGTCAAAAAATCGGCAATAGGGGCGGCAAAACGCCGGTCTTTTAACCAATGGAAAGAATAAGTGCTGACCGGCTCAAAGCCACGGGCAATTTTATGCTCGCCCTGTGCGCCGGAATCGAAACGCTGCAAACCTTTGGCAAGGCAATAATCCAAGCCTTGGTAGTAGCAAGCTTCAAAATGCAGGAAGTTATATTCCTCGTAGCAACCCCAGTAACGCCCATACAAGGTATCGTTACCCACCCAACTCAACGCCGCCCCAACATAACGGCCCTCCTTGATTGCCAAAACCATTAACATTTGTTCCCCCATGGTTTGGGCGCAAGCCGTAAAAAATGCCAAATTCAGATAAGGTTTAGAACCCTTTTTAAGGTAGGTCAGTGCATAAAAATGATAAAAAACCTGCCATTGCTGGTCACTCACCTGATCGCCAGCCAGCACATTGAAACTTATGCCCTGCCCGTCAATTTTACGGCGTTCACGCTTGACCATTTTACGTTTGCTGGCGTTCATAGTATCGAGAAAATCATCAAAATCCCGATAGCCGCGATTAAACCACTGGAATTGCACGCCTTCGCGGACATTAACGGCCAATCCGCCAAAACCATCAAGTTGATCGGGCGGCGGGAACAAACAATGCCAAGAAGAAATGCCCTCAATTTCCGCTTGCTCGCTGATGAAAGCAAATACTAAGCTTTTGATAACTGAGCTATCTACATCGGCACGGCAGGCTAAACGCGGCCCTTGGCAAGGTGTGAAGGGAATTGCCGTCAGCCATTTTGGGTAATAGGCCACCCCATTTTGATGGTAAAAATTCGCCCAAGCATGATCAAACACATATTCGCCAGCAGAATGCCCTTTACGGTACATGGGCATAATTGCCAACAGCACTTCGCCCTCCATCACCACCATATACTGTGGCAACCAACCGGTGTTGCCGCCCACACAGCCGCTCTCTTCCAAGGCTGACAAGAATTCATGGCACAAAAACGGATAACCGATACCGGCAATGCTGTTCCAATCCGTGCAGTCAGTTTCTGTTATGCTGGCAATCAGTTTCACTTGCATAAAAATGCTCATCCTAAAAATGCGGCGGTTGTTATAGTATTAACGCACTGACACAAAAATCAACCTGTTCATTTTTTGTACAAACACTTATGGCCCACAAACCTTTCTCACAAGCTTGCGAAAACAACAAAGCGCCCATTTTTCAAGTATTACAAAACGTGTTCACCGAAGCCGTGACGGTATGGGAAATTGGCAGCGGCACCGGCCAACATGCCTGCCATTTTGCCGGACAATTACCCCACTTGGCCTGGCAACCAACAGACCTGGCGGAAAATATTGCCGGGATGCAAATGTGGTTGGACGAGGCGGCACTGGCTAATATAAACCCGCCATTGATCCTGAATGTGACCGAACCGGTCTGGCTGCTTGGGGATTTTGCCATTGACGCGCTGTTTACTGCCAACACCTTGCATATTATGGCGTGGCACTCGGTGCAGCTGTTCTTTAGTGGCTTGGCAAAGCATCTGAATGCTGGCGCGAAAGTATGCATTTACGGGCCGTTCAATTACCAGCAATGCTACACTAGCGAAAGTAATGCACAATTTGACCAATGGCTAAAGAGCCGCGACCCGTTAAGCGGCATCCGCGATTTTGAGGCGGTGGCAGCGTTGGCCCGTCAAGCAGGTTTAGTGTTGCAGGATGACGTGGCGATGCCCGCCAATAACCGCTTGCTGGTGTTTGTTAAGCACATTGAAAGGGAAGCGGCATGAAGGGAATTTTGCTGTTTGCCCATTAGGTTAGCCAATAAGTAGGGTAGCCAATAAGTTACAGCCCTTGTCAGGCATTTCTTAGCTTTTGCACGTCATCGGCAGTCAAGCCGGTGATCGCCGCAATGGCGGCATCGTCCAGCACCGCCAGCAGGTTGTTGTTGGCAATCGCTAGTTTCTCGTTGCGGCGGCCCAACTCAATGCCTTCTTCCCGACCAACCTCAATGCCTTCTTCACGACCCAGCCGGATACCCTCTTCCCTGCCCCTTGCCTTGGCTTCCGTGACCTTCTCGCCCACATAGGCGGTCTCTGTCCGTATCGCGTCCAGCACGTCCTGGTAGGCGAGCGGTTCGGCCCGGCTGTAGGCGGCTTCTTGGCTGATGGTGAGGGCTTGCCGGATGGGCGGGTAATCCGTCAGTTCGGCGGGTGGTTCAATCTCGCCGCCGATCTCTTTCAGGAAGCGCAACCACAATAGCCGGACTTTTTTGG
>CAJAWH010000070.1 GCA_903945605.1 uncultured Methylococcaceae bacterium
ATGATCGCACCGGATTTTGCCAAACCGTTCGAGGCTTCATTGAATATCAGGGCCCGTAAACTGCCCTTGCTGAATGTGCTTTGTTTTGCGGCGAATTGATTCACCGTCAGGAAAGCGGCTTGTTGTTGAGTCTCTTGCATTGTAATCACCACACGTTAGTTGCCGTCGCGGTTTGCGCTGGCTATGGGGTGATTAAAAGGCTGGTTTTTTCACTGTTAGAAAAAAGTGTAACAGTGGCGGTTAGCGTGGCTGTTAGGGTGAAAATTCCGGAAAATTAGCCGATATTTTTTGTTGACAGGTTTTTAGGTGCTGCCCGTTTGTTTGGCTTTGTCCTCGTTTTTGAATCGGCTCACCATGTTAACGATGGATGCCTTAGTCCTTTCGCCATTGGTTTTTGATGTTTTCCAGCCAACGCCGCCGCCGCTTTTGCCGCCAACGGTGTAATGCTGGGTGATAGGACTGCCGTCAAGGCCCACATACTTTTTTAGGCGGCTAAAGAACGCTGAGCCGTTGGGCTTGCCTTCGGCTTCCCATGTCTTACGCATCCATTGGGTTAGTTCGCGCTCTTGCCTTGGCGGTGTGTCCGGCCCTGTGCCAAGGGGTGGGGGGAATGGGCAGGGGTAGCCTCTAGCCGCTTCCCAATTGGCCCTGTCTTCTTGGCTTAGGTTGCGGCGAAGTTTATTTTTTAATGCCGTTCTTGCCGCTATTGCTTGGATTCTTAAAATCTCTTCTTCGGTTGCGGTTTTGCAGGGGTAACCAAAATATCCATCGTACAAAGCTCTTTCTGCATCGTCCATGGCGTGGTAGGGTTTGCCCATGCGTTCTTCACAACGGGCTTTGTCTTCTTCACTTACGATGAAGCTCCATGACGGATCCATGATGTCGAAGGGCTGGCCTGTCAGTGACTCATGGAAAGCCCTGTCTTCTTGGCTGAAGCTGGGTAGCCGTTGCTCTTTAGCCAATATAACCGCTTGTTCGGTGCGTTTTTTTTCGTCCATCACACCCCCCCAAACAGCTTGGCGTTCATGCTGGCAACCACGTTGCTAACATGCCCGTCTGACAAATGGGCGTAGCGTTGCACCATGGCCAATGTCTTATGGCCTAGGATTTCGGCGATCTCTGCTAGGCTTGCGCCGTTCATGGCGAGGTAGCTGGCGGTGCAGTGGCGCAAGTCGTGCCATTTGAAGTCGTGTATTTCCGCCCGTGCCAAGGCGTATTTGAACGCGCTCCTAAGTTCTATGGGTTTGAGTGGGTTGGTGGTGCTGGGGAACACTAGCGGGGTGTCCAGCCGTCTGATTTTGCCATAGTCGCGTAGCAGTTCTAGCCCATGCCCTGCGAGGGGTACGCGCCGCCGCTTGCCGTTTTTGGTTTGGTGCAGTATCAGGTAGATGTCTTTCCATTGCAGGTTCATGAGTTCGGCTTGTCTCATGCCTGTTGACAGTGCGAGGATGACGCATAGGTAAAGTTGTGGGCTGGTGGATACTTGGCATTCTGCCAGTAGCCTTGCGCGTTCTTCGTCGTCTAAGAACCTTACGCGCCCCTCTGCGTTGCGGGGCTTGGTGACTTTGCGGGTGGGTGAATCTTCAAGCCAGCCCCATTCTTTTACGGCTATGGTGAAGGCGTGGGACAAGGCCGCCATATAACGCACTACGGTGGATGGGCTGCGCTGGGTGTGGCGGTAGGTTATGCCGCTGGCGAGTTCGTCGCGGTATTGGACTATGAGGGCGGGGGTGATGTCCGCCAAAACGTATACGCCCATTTTGCTTTTCCACCATTCGAGCTGGGTTTTTTGTTTGGCGGCCTGTTTGGGTTTGGTGGGCAACACGTCTTTAATGTACCTGTCCACCAGATCACCGAATGTGTGTTTTTTGGCTTCGGCAGTCTTGAAGTGGCGGCCATTCGGTGTCTTGAATCCATTTCTTAGCGTCTGTCTTGCGATTGTTGCTCAATTAGCACCCCAGCTAAAAGTGAAGCTGTGTTATCAGAGGGAATGTTGTTGCATTTCCAAACAAACTCTTCTGGGTCGTTTAGTGTTGATGGTGCTGCGCACCAAAACTCACGATTCCGGAGAATGGTACAAAGCCTTTCAAATGACTCAACGCTTGCAAGAGAACGATACTTTATCGCTAAGCCCCCTACCCCACCACCTCAACCCGCGCAAACTTCCGCTTGCCCACCTGATAAACATGCTTAGAACCCGCTGCCACTAGCAACTTAGTGTCACTGACTTTTTCACCATCAATCTTAACCGCCCCCTGATTGATTTGCCTGATGGACTCGGAGGTGCTGGCAGTCAAGCCTGCATCTTTCAATAAATTGGCAATGCCATAAACGCCATCCACAGCTGTCAACTGGACTTCGTCAATCTCATCGGGCATCGCGCCGCGCTGGAATTGCGCCACAAAATGCTCCAACGCGGATTCCGCCGCGGCGCTGCCGTGGAAGCGTGCCACCAGCTCCTTACCTAACAAAAACTTGATATTTCTGGGATTTTCCTCGCCTGCCTCGCAGCCTGCCCGCCAAGCATTGATCTTCGTCATTGGCTCAAAGCTCAACAGCTCGAAATAACGCCACATCAAGGTGTCGGATATGGACATCACTTTACCGAACATGCTGTTAGGCTCATCAGCAATACCAATATAATTGTTCAGGGACTTGGACATTTTCTGCACACCGTCCAAGCCTTCCAAAATAGGCATGGTCATCACCACTTGCGGCTTCTGCCCATAAATCTCCTGCAAATGCCGCCCCATCAATAAATTAAATTTCTGGTCGGTGCCGCCCAACTCCACGTCGGCCTTTAGTGCCACCGAATCGTAACCTTGTATCAATGGGTACAAAAACTCATGGATAGCAATCGCTTGCCCGCCCTTGAAACGTTTATGGAAATCATCACGTTCCAACATGCGGGCCACGGTGTATTTGGCGGCCAATTGGATCAAATCTGCAGGTGACATGGCATTCATCCAGGTGGAATTGAACACCACTTGGGTTTTGTCGGGGTCGAGAATTTTAAAAACCTGCTGTTGATAGGTTTCCGCGTTCGCCAACACCTGTTCGCGGGTCAATGGTTTACGGGTGACATTCTTACCGGTCGGGTCACCTATCATGCCGGTAAAATCGCCAATCAAAAACAACACCTCATGACCCTGCTCCTGAAACTGCCTCAACTTATTGATCAACACTGTATGCCCCAAGTGCAAATCCGGGGCGGTCGGGTCAAAACCCGCTTTAATCCGCAAAGGACGGCCTTCAGCTAACTTTTTAACCAATTCCTGCTCGACCAAAACCTCTTCAGCCCCTCTTAATAGGCTTGCCATGACATCCGCTTGCAATGTTGCTCTCCAATCCGAATAGATAAACTAATCAGCCATTATAAAATTAATGCCAAAACCCCCGCATAAATTTTTCCCGACGATTAATGTTTGGCATCCATCGCAAAAACACTTACAATGAAATTGAACATAAAAGCTTAACCGATAGTTTTTATTAATTTTCAAATAGTTATATCAATACCGTGAAAAATCGACTCAATCCATTGCTGCTGATAAGCATAGGCTTGGTGTTTGTGGCAAGCACCACTCATGCCAAAAATACCCACCTACCTGCTAAAAAGCACACGCCTGCCCCTACCCAAAAAGAGCGCCCAAGCACCCTTAAAGTCGCGGTCAAAAAACAAAAACAAGAACCAAAACAAACGGTTAAGACAAAAAATAGCCCTGCCGCCGGGACACTGCACAAAACCGCCACGCCAGCTCCGGCAGCCGTATCCAAACACATTATTGCCACCGTCAAAAAAAGCCGCCCATCGGCAAAACCTGCCGTTCCCGTCAGGAAACACACTGTAATCAAAAAGGCCGCAGCTGCCATCATCACCGCCAAACGGGCAGAAGCTATCCCCGATATTGACCACGACATAGAGGACAACATTGGCACAGCCAACGAAGACAGCAACCTTATCCATTCATTAGTCAGTGCCAGCCAAGCTGACGAACAAACCATCAGTGCCATTGAAATGCCGGTTGAAGTCCCGACCGGACAGGAATATTTCAACCAACTGACCAGCACCCACGGCATGGTGCAAAGCTCATTATATCGGGCAGGACAAGATGCGGGATTGTCAGAAGACTTGCTCAACCAACTGACCGGCATTTTCGCTTGGGATATAGATTTTGCCAACAACCTAGGTTATGGGGATTTGTTCACCGTCGTCTATGGCACCAACTCAAGCGGACACGAAGAAATCCTCTCCGCCGAATTTGTCAATCGGGGACGGATATTGACTGCCATACGCTACCAAGATGCCGATGGCAACATCAATTATTATTCGCCGGAAGGCAAAACCATGCGTAAATCTTTTTTAAGCACGCCGGTGGCCTACGACCATATCAGCTCACATTTTGATGCCCACCGCAAACACCCTATACTCAATCGTATCAGGGCTCATAAAGGGGTCGATTACGCCGCCCGCACCGGCACACCCGTGAAAGCCGCAGGTGATGGCCTAGTCAGCTTTTTAGGCAACAAAGGCGGTTACGGGCAGGTGCTGATCCTTAAACACGGTGAACATTATGAAACCGTTTATGCCCACCTATCCCAGTTCAAGCACGACTTGTTGGAAGGCGACAGCGTCCGGCAAGGACAAATCATTGGCTATGTCGGGCAAACCGGTTTGGCTACCGGCCCTCATCTGCATTACGAATTCCGCATAGATGGCGTACACAGCAACCCTGAAAAAGTCACCCAAGACAATTCCAGCACCATCAACCGGCAATTGTTAGCAGATTTTAAAAGCAAGGCCCAACCCCTGTTAGCCCAGCTTTACCAGACCAAGGCACGCAATCTGTACGCCAAAAACCTCGACAAGATCAACTGACCGCTATGCCTGACCTCTACATAGGGCTGATGTCAGGCACCAGTTTGGATGGTATCGACGCAGCCTTGGTAGCTATCCAAGACCGACAAATAAGCCCTGTTGACTTTGCCTACCGGCCTTTTTCGGCATCACTCAAGCAGCGCATCCACCTGCTTAGCCAAGCCAACACGCCCATCACACTCAGTGAATATGGCTCGCTCGACACTGAGCTAGGCTATTGCTTTGCCGATGCGGTCAAACAATTGCTGGCGCAATCACAAACGCCTGCCAGCAGCATCACCGCCATTGGCAGCCACGGGCAGACAGTCTACCACTCGCCTGCGCCACCCCAAGCATTCACGCTACAAATTGGCGACCCGAACATTATTGCCGAACAAACCGGCATCAGCACTGTTGCCGATTTCAGACGCCGCGACTTGGCCGCAGGTGGTCAAGGCGCACCGTTAGTGCCCGCCTTCCACCAAGCCGTGTTCCGTCACCCGACCGAACACCGCTGCATCGTCAATATTGGCGGTATTGCCAACATCACCGTACTGCCGCCCGGGGCAACACCCGGCATTATCGGTTTCGACACCGGCCCCGGCAACACGTTAATGGACCAGTGGATACATACGCAACGCGGTCTGGGCTACGATGCAAACGGCGATTGGGGCAAATCGGGACAGCCGTGCCAAGCCTTGCTGGCAGCACTGCTTGCCGACCCGTACTTCCAACAAGCCCCACCTAAAAGCACCGGCAAAGAATACTTCTCCTTGGCCTGGCTACAGCCACACTTAGGTCGCCACACGGACAACGGCACCGACAACAATGCCGATATACAAGCCACCTTGTGCGCCCTGACCGCAGCAACCATCAGCCAAGCCATTAACCAATACGCGCCGCACACCGAACGCGTCCTAGTGTGCGGTGGCGGGGTCCATAACAACCATCTGTTAAATTTACTGGCGCAGCAACTCGCCTGCCCGATAGCCTCTACCCTCGGCTATGGCCTGCACCCCGACCACGTCGAAGCCATCGCCTTCGCTTGGCTGGCCCAGCAAACCATCACCGGTAAAACCGGCAACCTGCCTGAAGCAACCGGCGCCCGCCAGCCTGTGGTGCTGGGTGGCATTTATCAGGCTAGCTCGAAACAACCCTAGTTATTAACTGATGTTAGGCAAACAGCTATCTATTTGTAGGAGCGAGGCCATCGCCGTGACCAGCAATAGGGCTTTTCAAGCGCATTAGGCAGGATACCGCCCCCAGCGCTTACACCGAAAAAGAAGAACCACAACCACACGTGGTGGTTGCATTGGGATTACGGATCACAAACTGTGCGCCCGACAAATCCTCTTTATAATCAACCTGTGCACCCTTCAAATATTGGATGCTCATGGCATCAATCAACACCGTCACGCCGCCATTCTCAACATGGGTATCGTCTTCATTGACCTCTTCATCAAAAGTGAAGCCATATTGGAAACCAGAACACCCTCCGCCGGACACATAAACCCGTAGCTTAAGATTGTCATTGCCCTCTTCGGCAATCAACCCGCGCACCTTTGCGGCGGCACTGTCTGTAAAAATGATAGGATTTGCCATAATAAACACCTTGCAATTTAAACCAATGTCAATTATGACTATACCTACTGCTATAGTCAACAATTAACCGGCATCACATAAATAACCTGACAGAGCCGATACAGATTGCCGACAAACAGCATAAAATTATCCGTCCTTGTAGGAAGTGACCCACCGCAACCCCACTGAGCCATCTTAAACAGCCACCGTAAACTATGCCATCCATCAATAAATTCTGGGGCATCACTGCCCCGCTGTCCATACTGATTCTGCTGTGCAGCACCTGCCCTGCCAACGCCAAGCAGCACAAAACACCCACAGCCGCCAAAACACCTGCACCTGCAATAACCCACAACCCAGCAACCGTCATAAACATCGCCTATCTGGGCCAAACACCGCCGCCCCCTGCCGTAGTGTCATTGCTTAACCCCATCATTAAAGACCTAGGCGTAGCCGGTGCCGAACTGGCCATCACCGACAACAACACCACTGGGCAATTCACTGGACAACACTTTAAGCTCAGCCACTTTACCGTGCCGCCCGAAGGTGACACCAACAGCCTCTTCCAACAAGCCATCAATGGCAAATTTGCCTACCTGTTAACCGACTTGCCCGCCAAGCCACTGCTGGCCCTGGTCGACTTGCCCGCCACAGCCCCCCTGCTAGTGTTTGATGTCGCCAATAGCGATGACCGTTTGCGCGGTGCCGACTGCCGCAGCAACATCCTGCATATCCTGCCCAGCCGCGCCATGCGTGCCGATGCCTTGGCACAATACATGGTGAAAAAACGCTGGCGCAAATGGTTCTTGGTGACCGGTGATGCCCCACAAGACCAATTGTTTGCCGAAGCCTTAAAACGCGCCAGCAAACGCTTTGGCATGACCGTGGTCGCGGAAAAAATATGGCAACATCACCACGATGCCCGCCGCACCACCCAATCAGAAATCGCCGAATTCAGCCAAATTGATGACGATTACGATGTGCTGGTGGTCGCTGATGAACAAGGCCAATTTGGCGAATATCTCGACTACCGCACCTGGGCGGCCCGGCCGGTCATCGGTACACAAGGGCTGATCGCCACTGCGTGGCATCCCGTCCACGAACAATGGGGGGCGATACAAATCCAAAACCGCTTTAAGGATAAAACCGGCCGCTGGATGGAAGAACGCGACTATGCCGCCTATTTGGCAGTACGCGCATTGGGCGAAGCCATTATCCGCAGCCAAAGCAACGCCGCCCAAGCCATTAAGGATTACCTGCTCAGTCCCCATTTCGCCTTGCAAGGCTACAAAGGCACGCCTTTGTCGTTCCGCAGCTGGGATGGGCAATTGCGCCAACCCGTGCTGCTGGCCGCCCCCCGCTCCCTGGTCGAAGTGGCCCCGATAGAAGGCTTCCTGCACCCCCAATCCGAACTGGACACGCTAGGCTACGATGCCCCCGAAACACTGTGTACAACCAACAGGCAAGCCCAGTAACTGAGGTTACACCAAAGGCTATCTGCTGGTAGTCCGTTGCTAAGAAGAATGGCCAAGATAAAACCGTCCGTTGCCTAGGCGTAGCCGAAGGACGCTGCAACCAAGCACAATAAGCAGACAAACCATTGGGCTGTAGGCGGGGCTTCGGCTACGCCCAGCCGCCAAGGTGCCGGGTAACATCTGCCAGTAAAAAGCAGCTTTCGGGCACAGTGGCGAGTGATTGGCACACTTTACCCAGCGTATAGCCAAAGCCGTAATCAAAGCCCTTCGGCAGCGGCACAGGTCTTGCCCATGTGGGTTATTTCTGCTGGCGGGAAATGACGCGTATTTTGTGCCAATTTCGCCAAGCCCCGCCGCCATTTTCCTAGCAAGCACAACTATAAGCTTCTGGAACACCTAGCCAGAATAATTTAACGGTGTTATTAATCCCGATTCTTTGCCCATTCGGCTATAATTTTGTTTTAATGATGTTTATTTATCGAGCCTTCGATTATGTCTGCCGTGTTAGAAGAAAAGAAAACGCGCGGGTTGCGCGAAATTGTAGTGCTGGCCTGTATTGTGGTGGCCTTGTTTTATTTGACCTCGCTGATCACTTTCAGCAATGATGATGCCGGTTGGACACATAGCGGAGTTTCCAAAAGCGTACTGAATGCCGGTGGTGTGATGGGGGCTTGGCTGGCAGATTTTAGCCTGAGTTTTTTGGGTGTCTGCGCCTATTTATTGCCGTTGCTGCTGCTTTGGGGCGGCTATGGGCTCTATATTTCCAACCAAGCCAATCCCAGCAAAGTTTGGTTTGCCGTTATCGGCGTGCTGGCAACGCTGGTGTCTTCATCGGCCTTGCTCAATCTTTATGTTTTGCGGACAGGCATAGAGCTACCGCACCGTACCGGCGGGATTTTAGGCCAGGAAGTCGGCGATAAGCTAGTGTTCTTGTTCGGCAACAGCGGTGCCACCTTATTTTTGGCCGCGCTATTGTTGGCAGGCTTCAGTTTGGTGACAGAGATGTCATGGATACGCTTGGTTGATGGCATGGGTCATCTGGCTGTGGCGGCATTACGTTTTATAGGGCAAGCTATCAGCAATTTGTTTTACCAGCCCCCGACTAAGCCGCGCTTTGCACCAGCCGGCCCAGAAGGTGTTGATTTGCCAACCGGTGGCACTGATGTGGTTGGCGTGTCGGTGACGGCTGGCAATCCCCCCAAAAAACCGTTGATAACGGTTAAAGCCACACCGCTTGCCAAGAAACAGCCGCCCCAGTCTGCCGTAGCACATCACTTAAGCGATGGTGCATTGCCAAGCCTGGAATTTCTGGATCTGCGCGAAAACCATGTGAGCGGTTATACGGAAGAAGACTTACATGCCATGTCCCGCCGAGTGGAAGAGATTCTCGCTGATTTCAATGTTGCCGTGGCAGTGGTCGGTTTTCACCCGGGCCCGGTTATCACCCGCTTTGACCTGCAACCTTCAGCCGGTGTCAAGGTGAGCCGCATCAGTTCGTTATCCAAGGATTTGGCGCGGGCGTTATTGGTCACCAGTGTGCGGATTGTGGAAATCGTGCCGGGCAAATCGGTGGTGGGCCTGGAAATACCTAACCGGCAAAGGGAAATGGTCAATTTGCGTGATTTGTTGGCTTCAGAAAACTTTTATAATGCCAAGTCGTTGCTGACCTTGGCCATGGGCAAGGACATTGCAGGAATGCCCTTGGTGGCGGATTTGGGCAAAATGCCGCATGTACTGGTGGCTGGTACAACTGGCTCCGGCAAGTCGGTTGCCATCAACACCATGATTCTCAGCCTGCTTTACAAAGCTACGCCCGAGCAAGTGCGGTTGATTATGATTGACCCGAAAATGCTCGAGCTATCGGTTTACGAGGACATACCGCATTTGCTGACACCTGTTGTGACGGATATGAAAGAAGCCAGCAATGCCTTGCGTTGGGCGGTTGGTGAAATGGAACGCCGTTATAAGCTGATGTCCAAAATGGGTGTACGCAATCTGGCGGGCTTTAACCAAGTGGTCGAAGATGCGGCAGCGCGTGGCGAAGCCATCCGCGACCCCGTGTTCCAAATAATGAACCCACTGGAAACAGGGGATGATATTCCGGTGTTGACGACATTGCCCAGTATTGTCATTGTCATTGATGAATTGGCCGATATGATGATGATTGTCGGCAAAAAGGTGGAAGAACTGATTGCCCGCTTGGCGCAAAAAGCCCGGGCCGCGGGCATCCATCTGATTTTGGCGACACAACGGCCTTCCGTCGATGTGTTGACCGGACTGATCAAGGCCAACGTGCCCACGCGCATTTCGTTTCAGGTGTCTTCGCGTATTGACTCGCGCACCATCCTCGACCAAGGCGGCGCCGAAACGTTGTTGGGTAATGGCGATATGCTGTTTTTGCCATCGGGCACCAGCATCCCCATCCGTGCCCACGGGGCGTTTGTTGATGACCATGAGGTGCATCGGGTGGTGGAGTTTTTAAAACAAACCGCGCCCGCCAATTATTTGGATGAAATCACCCAAGACATATCGGAAAACAATGATGGTTTCGGCTACGGCGGCACTAGCGGTGGCAACAACAGCTCCGAGAATGACACGCTGTATGACGAAGCAGTGTTGTTTGTCACGGATAGCCGTAAAGCCTCCATTTCTAGTGTGCAACGGCGCTTTAAAATTGGCTACAACCGCGCCGCCAGTATTATAGAAAGCATGGAAGCGGCTGGGGTGGTGAGCGCCGCCGAATCCAATGGTTCACGGGTGGTGCTGGCACCCCCGCCGATTAAAGATTAATGCCCGGCCACACACCGACTAGGTGCGCCTGACGTGTACTTGACAACCCTATTACCTACCAAAGACTAATATGACCTTATCGATTCAAGACTATGCATTGTTGGATGACGGGCAATGCGATGCCCGCATTGTTGCCGCCAAGGCGAAACTTGGCAAGCGCTGTGTGGTGTTAGGACACCATTACCAGCGTGATGAAGTGTTCAAACATGCTGATTTTACCGGTGATTCGCTCAAGTTGTCGCGCGATGCCGCCCAATCTGATGCGCAATACATTGTCTTTTGCGGGGTGCATTTTATGGCGGAAGTGGCGGACATACTCTCGCGCCCTGAACAAATCGCCATCTTGCCCGACTTGGCGGCGGGCTGTTCAATGGCGGATATGGCCAACCTGATCAAAGTCCAGAAATGCTGGCAGGAACTGGCACAAATTATAGATGTTGACAATGCAGTCACGCCGGTGACCTACATCAATTCGGCAGCTGACCTAAAAGCCTTTTGCGGCAAACACGACGGCATTGTGTGCACCTCGTCAAATGCCCGCACTATTTTGGAGTGGAGTTTTGCCAAGCGCGATAAAGTGCTGTTTTTCCCCGACCAGCATTTGGGCCGCAATACTGGACACCGGATGGGCATACCCTTAGAGGCTATGGTCACTTGGGATTTTAACCAACCTCTAGGCGGACTGACCGAACAGCAAATCCGTGACGCTAAAATAATCCTGTGGAACGGTCATTGTTCGGTGCATCAAGTGTTCAAACCGGAACATATCGATAAGTTTTTGGCGCAATATCCCGAAACCCAAGTGATTGCCCACCCTGAAGCGTGTTTTGAGGTGTGCGAAAAAGCCCATTTTGTCGGCTCCACGGAATATATTTTAAAAACCGTGCGTGCCGCCGAAGCCAATACACGCTGGCTGGTGGCGACCGAACTTAATTTGGTCAACCGCCTGCACGAAGAATGCAAAAGCCAAGGTAAAAACGTGCATTTTATGTCACCCATGCTGTGCATGTGTTCCACCATGTTCAGGACAGACCCCCAGCATTTGGCTTGGGTGCTGGAAAATTTGGCGGCGGGCCACGTCATCAACCCGATCACCGTGCCGCCCGAACAAGCCCAGTTAGCCAAGGCGGCCTTGGACAATATGTTGCGGGTTAGTTAGTGGGGTATGAATACCACCATAAATAACACTGAAGCTTTCGCCATTAAAGCTTGGGCGGAACACCGCCTGATCTATGTCGAACTGGTTGATGGGCGCATTATCGGCTTTCCGGCAGACCGTTTCCGTATTTTAAGCCAAGCCAGCGATAAGCCAACTTAAAGAAGTTCAAATTGCAGTGGGCGGTTACGCGTTAAGATGGGACACTTTAGATGAAGACCTGACCGTTAGTGGCATTATCGCCGGGCATTTTCAATTGCCTTTGCCAAGACAGGCCGCCTGACAGCCCTTTATCTGTGCAGCTTTACCAAGCAAAATCAGCTTAATGATGGCGCCAATGCTAATAAGTCTTGCGAAAACCCCAAGGGGAGATTTATAGTCTGGGCTTGTAATGCACTGGATTTATAAAAATAAAAACTAAGGGGGTATTATGAAGGCATTAACGGGGAAGAGAATCCATATAAAAACACCGAAGCTATTGTTGTTGCTGGCTTTTGTGATGTCTGGCTGCGAAAGCCAACACAGTACAGAAATTCATAAAGTAGAAGCATTAGGAAAATTTGACCATGCCACCGTGCTGGAAGGGTTTGTAAGCAATAATAAACGGCGCTTGAAGGCAGGGGCCATTAAGGCCACCGACAGCGACAACCGTTTAGTGGCGGTCGCCAACCTAAAAAACACCGCCCATTACGAGCTGGAAATACCGGCAGGCACAATGCTACCCATCGTGCTGACTTTTTATGCCGATATTGACGAGGGGGCTGAAAAACTCAGTGTGGCGGTAGTGGACAACGATATCACCCAATATGACATCAATCCCTTGACCACCGCCATTGCCAAACGAGCCATGGCTTTGGGCGGCTATACCTACGTTAATATGATGCGGGCGGCGGAAGACTCGGTGCATGTGCCTGACCACAATAAGACCAGCGCCGGTTTTCGTGGCGACACCACCCAGCAATATGGCGGTTGGCATTAACCACACCTGTAATTGCCCGATAATAAAAAATTATGACGGAAACACACCATGAATAAACTAAAAAAAATAGCGGGTTTGTTGGGCTTGCTACTGGTATCTTCTATTGCCTTGGCGGCAGAAGATGAGAGCGAATGGAATAGCGTGCTAAAAAACCAGTATTTTGCTGGCAAAAGCATCGAAGCATCCAACGACATTATCGAGCTGGATGCGCCCTACCGTGCCGAAGACCCGGCCTTGGTGCC
>CAJAWH010000071.1 GCA_903945605.1 uncultured Methylococcaceae bacterium
GCCAACTTGCTATGCTGGATGGAATAAGAGAAATAAACAATCAGCCCCAACACTAACCAAACCACAAAACGCAGCCAAGTGATGGCTGGCAAAAATGCCATTAATGCGCCGCAGGACAGCATTCCCATAATGGGAAACAGCGGGCTAAACGGAGAGCGGAACGGGCGCGGCAAGTCCGGCTGGGTGATACGCAGCACAATAACGCCCAGACACACCAGCACAAACGCTGCCAATGTGCCGATATTGACCAGCTCTGCCAGATCGCCCAATGGGATAAATCCCGCCACGGTGGCCATAATTAGGCCACAGATCACAATCACCCGCACCGGCGTTTGGGTATGCGGGTTGACCTTGCTGAAAAACGGCGAAAACAATCCATCGCGTGACATGGCGAAGATAATACGGGTCAGGCCGTAATATAACACCAGCATCACAGTGGTGAGTCCGGCAATAACGCCCGTGGCAATCAAGGCCGATGCCCAAGAGTAACCCAATAAGGTCATGGCATGGGAAACCGGTGAGGAAACATTAAGCTGGGTATACGGCACTACGCCGGTGAGCAGGGCGGACACGACAATATACACTAAGGTGCAAAAAGCCAACGAGGTGACAATACCGAACGGCAAATCTTTTTGCGGGTTTTTCGCTTCTTCGGCGGCGGTGGATACCGCATCGAAACCCACATAAGCGAAAAACACCAGCGACGCGCCTGCCAGCACGCCGGTGGTCTTGCCATCGGGCAGGGTCTGGAACCAACCAAACGGCATAAAAGGTTGCCAATTGTCAGGATTGACATTAAACGATGCCACGGCAATAAATATACTGATGGTGATCAGCTTAACAATGACCATCACATTATTGACCCGTGCGCCGTGTTTGACACCGATGATAAGCAATGCCATCAGCATCAGGATAATCAGCGAAGCGGGCAGGTTGATAAGGCCGCCCAGTTTTGGCGCTTTGCTCAAGAAATCCGGAAAAGGCATCCCTAACGCTTCCAGTGCATTGCAAAAATACCCTGCCCAACCATTGGCCACCGCTGCCACCGATATGCCATACTCCAACAACAAATCCCAACCGATGATAAAGGCGAACAGCTCGCCAAAGGCCGCGTAACTGTAGCCGTAAGCACTGCCACAGCCGCCCACCGAGGCGGACAATTCGGCGTAGGACAATGCGGCAAAAGCGCAGGCACAACCGGCAATAATAAAGGAGAAGATAACAGCCGGCCCGGCTTGGGTGGCGGCGGCAATGCCGGTCAGCACAAATATGCCAGTGCCGATAATGGCGCCAATGCCTAAGAAGGCCAAATCCCAGGCGGATAGGCAGCGGTGCAAGCTAGTGGCAGTCCCGTCCTCCGGGGTGACGCGTTTGGTGCGGAAAATAGGTAGCGGCATAGTGGTCAAAGCGAATAATAAACAATAGGGGTGGCTAGGATTATAAGCAGTCGCCCAAAATTTGTCCGGAATTTTATACCGGCAAGGCTATAGCTGAATAATGGTGATCAACGGCTATGTAGTGGCGTGGGGCTATCCAAAAGGCCGCCCCCACCGGCCTATCATGCAACGTTGTCTGCACGCACCATTAATGGTCATTGAATCAAGCCATTGGCAATCAGCTGAAAAACAAAAAGTGTTTGAAAAATGGTTTAATGTGATGCTGCATGATAAAATAATGGTCAAACGCTGATGGTCTACCCTATGTCCGCCGCCCTGTCCCAATTGCCGCCCTACCTCCAACGCTGTTTTTGCCTTTTGCCTGAGTAACGTCATTAATGAAATCCGCTATTTTTTTCGCCCGTTTGTTTCTATTTTTAACGCCCTACAGTCTGGCATCGGCCACCACTTATGATTTGCCGCCCACCCCCGGCGATTCTGTGGTCAGCAAATTCCAAGATGAGGACACCTACATACCTGCCGAACAAAACGAAACTTTATTGGATGTGGCACGCACCAATTTGTTAGGGCAAATGGAAATTGTCCGGCTTAACCAAAACCTAGACCGTTGGTTGGTCAAAAAAGGCCAAAATGTCCGCTTGCCAAACCGGCGCATCCTGCCTGATACGCCGCATGAGGGGATTGTGCTTAACATTGCCGAATACCGGATGTTCTACTACCCGCCCAATAACCCCGGCAAAGTGATGTCCTTTGCCAACGGTGTGGGGCGGCAAGATTGGAAAACACCGCTGGGCAAAACCAGCGTGGCCAAAAAGGTAAAAGACCCCGCTTGGCATCCGCCCGAATCTATCCGCCGCGAACATGCCGCCAATGGTGACCCGTTGCCGGAAATTGTCCCCCCAGGCCCGCACAACCCTTTAGGCGCTTATGCCCTGCACCTTAACTTGCCGGGTGAGTACCGCATCCATGGCACCGACATCGATAAGATTTATGGTATTGGTATGCAAATCACCCACGGCTGTATGCGTATGTACCCAGAAGACATCCAGACTTTATACAATGCGGTGGAGGTGGGCACACCGGTATATCTGGTCAAACAGCCCATTAAAGTGGGTTGGTTGGACAATACGCTCTATATTGAAGCCCATCCCGACTTGGAAGGCGAAGAAATGGATCAAGCACAGCGTTATGAATTTGCCCTACAGTTGATTAAAAAAGCCACTCATGAAGATTTTCCCGAAATCGACCAAGAAGCGTTAAACAAAGCGCTCACTGAATTGTCGGGCAACCCAACCGCCATTTACGAACGGCTGCCGGGGCAGTCGGTAGCCGCCCCCGCCCCACCGCCTAAACCGATAGCGGCAGTTAAGCCCAAGGCCGCTGCAACAACAGTAAAAACTAGCTTGGCAGCACCCGCCAAAACAAGCGATAAAGGCGTAAAAAAAGCCGCTTCCGCCGCCATTAAGCCAGCAAAAAAAGCAACGGTTGCTGTTGCGGCAGTTAGCAAAACCACTAAAAAAGTAGCCAAAGCGCCCGCCCCCAAAAAAAACGTATTGCTCGCCGCTGATGATGTTAAAAAACAAGACAAGAAAGCGGCAAAAAAACAAGGTTCCCCAGGCGGCTATTATCGGGGCACTTAAAGAAGCGGCGGCAGTGTTTAGCCTATCGGCGGTGCGGTTTATTTTCTTGCGGCAACGGTATTTGTCTGTTTGTTATGTTATAAACACTGCTTGTTTTTGACATTAATGGACTCATGAACACTCTTTTATTGACCTTGGTCGCGCTGTCGTTAGTGGCGCTGAACGGTTTTTTTGTTGCCGCAGAATTTGGCTTGGTCAAATTACGGCATACCCGCCTACGCGCCATTATTGCCAAGCACGGCTGGCGCGGGCGTATTCTGGCCAAAGTCCATGGCAAACTGGACGCTTATTTGTCCGCTTGCCAGTTGGGCATAACGCTGGCCTCGTTGGGTTTGGGCTGGATTGGTGAACCGGCTTTTGTCCGGCTGCTGGAACCCCTGCTGATCACTATTCCCATCACCTCGCCTGAACTGCTGCATGGCATATCCTTTGCCGTTGCGTTTTCCACCATATCCTTTTTGCATATCGTGGTCGGTGAACTGGCCCCTAAATCATTGGCTATCCGTAGCCCGGAGAGCATCGCCCTGATCGGTGCCGTACCGCTTTATGGGTTTTATTGGCTAATGTTCCCAGCCATTTGGCTGCTCAATAACAGTGCCAACTTAGTATTATTTGTCATGGGCTTATCCAGAAGCCACGGGCATGATGCCAGCTACTCCTCCGAAGAACTGAAATTTATCTTACGCAGCAATCACGCCAGTGAAAGCTTTAATCGGGATGAATGGAATATTTTGGCGCAAACACTGGATTTTAGCGAACTGGAAGTTTCAGACCTGATGCGGCCATTACATGAAGTGACCGCTTTGTACCAGTCAAAATCCTTGGCGGAAAACTTGGCCACCGTGTATAAAACCCGTTTTAGCCGTTACCCGTATTTTGCCGCGAACGGCATTGATGTGCTGGGGGTGATCCATTTAAAAGATTTGTTTTTGGCGCAGCAACAATTACAGGCAATTGATAAGTTAGAACCTTTTTTACGCCCTATCCAGTATATACCGCCGCATACCTCCGCTATGGCGATGATACGGCATTTCCGCACCGGCGCCTCGCACTTTACCATGATCGGCCAACAAGGCGAAAAGCCCGAAGGCTTTATCACCCTCGATAATTTGTTAAGCGCGATTGTCGGCGAAATACGCGACGAGTTCCGTCACAATAATAACGACTGGGCGCGCTTTGATGATGGCACGTTGATTGTCAGGGGCAGCTTGCCCATTTTCTCGCTGGAACGGATTTTGGCGATTGACATAGAAAATGAGGCGCTGGATTTGGAAGACACCGCCTCGCTGGGCGGCCTGATTATGACGAAATTAGGGGATATCCCAGTACAAGAGCAGAGAATTGCTTTTAAGCAATTTGATGTGCTGGTCAAAAAAATGGACGGGCCGCGTATCGTGTTTGTGCAGATATTCCCTAAGCCGCCGGATAAGCTTTAACCGGCCTGATAACTGCCCATACCCATTGCCACCCTGTCACTTTCAGCTGCATTGGCGGCAGCCGTGCCGTCAACCGACCATAATTTCTCAAGCTGATAAAATTCACGGGCTTGTGCGGTCATGGCATGGACAATGATATCGCCCATATCCAGCAACACCCAATCCGACCCTAAGCCGCCTTCAATACCCAATGGCTGTAGCCCGTTTTCAATGCATTTGGCAGCTACATGGTCGCATAACGACTTGAGGTGACGGTCTGATGTGCCAGTGACCAGCAACATGTAATCGGTAAAGGTGGTTTTGTTGCGTACATCCAAGGTGGTTATGTATAAACCTTTGCGCTCGTCCAATACGTCTTGGACTATTTTCAGTAATGCTTCTGTCTGCATTCAATTTCCTGTTTGATCGATGGGATGGTAAAGTTTTTGCTGATTGATGTAGGCAATCACGGTATCGGGCAGTAAAAATGCCGGATTATGTTGTCCGGCAATCATCTGCCTAATGGCGGTCGCTGCAATATCCAGCGGGGTAATGGCCTGAAAGTATAACTGACCGGCTAGGTTTTCTGATAATGGCTGGCTGCTTTGCGCCAGTTTGGCGCTTAAAAAGCTGCACAAGGGTGGGTTGCTATAGCCGGGCCGCGTAATGACAACAACATGGGCCAAGGCAAACAAATCTTGCCAGCGCTTCCATGCCGTCAAATGACCAAAAGCATCGGCACCAATAAACAGCAGCAAGGGTTGCTGGGGGTAATCTTGGCGTAACGAGGCGAGTGTGTCTATCATATAAGAAACGCCACCACGTTTAATTTCGCGGTCATCGGCAACCAGCCCGGCATGGCTCGCCAACGCCAACTGCAACATAGCCAGCCGCTGCTGCGCCGATGCGGCTGGCACATCGCGGTGCGGTGGCTGTGCACAAGGTATCATACACACTTGCGCCAAGCCTAACCGCTCTTTAACTTCCACTGCCGCGCGTAAATGACCGTAGTGGATAGGGTCAAAAGTGCCGCCTAAAATACCAATCATTTAGTGCCGTATATGACCATCACCCAGCACGATATATTTTAACGAGGTCAAGCCCAGCAAGCCTACCGGGCCACGGGCATGGAGCTTAGCGGTGGAAATGCCTATTTCTGCGCCCAAGCCGTATTCAAAACCGTCAGCAAAGCGGGTGGACGCGTTCACCATCACGGAACTGGAATCCACTTCCCGCAAAAAACGTCTGGCTAACGTGTAGTCTTCAGTGACAATCGCCTCGGTGTGGGCGGAACCGTATCGGTTAATATGGTCAATCGCGTCGTCAATACCCTCAACAATACGGATGGACAAAATAGGCGCCAAGTATTCGCTACGCCAATCCGCTTCAGTGGCCCTAATACAGCCCGGGATTAAAGAACAGGTTTTGGCACAGCCGCGCAATTCCACGCCTTTAGTGCGATAGATGTCCGCCAATAGCGGCAACACTTGAGCAGCAATGCCCTCGGCAACCAACAAGGTTTCCATGGCATTGCATACCCCGTAACGGTGCGTTTTGGCGTTGTCGGCAATCGCCACCGCTTTTGCAATATCGGCTTTGTCATCGATATAAACATGGCATATCCCGTCCAAGTGCTTAATGACCGGAATGGTGGCCTCTTGGCTGATACGTTCTATCAAGCTTTTGCCACCACGCGGCACGATGACATCAACATATTCGCTCAAGGTAATCAATTCGCCCACGGCGGCACGGTCTGCGGTGGCGACAATCTGCACCGCATGTGCAGGCAATCCGGCTGCTGTCAAGCCTTGCAGGATACAAGCAGCAATGGCTTGGTTAGAATGGAACGCTTCCGAGCCGCCCCGCAAAATACAAGCATTACCCGATTTTAAGCACAGGGCGGCGGCATCTACGGTGACATTGGGGCGCGATTCGTAAATAATGCCAATGACGCCTAATGGCATCCGCATTTGCCCCACTTGGATACCGGAAGGGCGGAAACTTAAGCCGGTTATTTCGCCAACTGGGTCTGGCAAAGCGGCCACTTGCCTTAAGCCATCTATCATGGCTTGCAGCGTTTTGGGTGACAAGGTCAAGCGGTCCAAAGAAGCCGCATCCAAGCCGTTTTGTTGGCCTGCCAGCAAGTCTTTTTGGTTTTCGGCCGTTAGGTGGGCGGTGCTGTCGGCAATCACCTCGGCTATTGCAAGCAATGCTTGGTTTTTTTTGCCGGTATCGGTTTTGCCCAGTTCCCTACCCGCACTTCTGGCTTGCTGGCCTAAAGTTTGCATATAAGCTTTAATATCCATCCTACCCACATTAACCGAATAATTGACTAATCGGGTATTATATCGCTTAATGCTTGCCATTAAAAGCGTTGCTTATTAATAACTATAAGATTTCTATTGCATTTACATCGTTAAATGACCGGTAGCCAACACCGCTCCAGCAAAACCACCCGCTAGGTGTGATTGCCAGCAATGACATATAAGGTCACTGAATTGGCCGGAAAGGTACTGTTTATCACCGTACCTTTGATGGTTTGGTCAGCCAGATGGACAATCTGGTTAAGGTTGGCCGGGCTGTACCGCCAAGTCTGCAAAACACCGCTGGGGGTGAAATGGCTTAGGCTTAATGGCGCAGTCAAACCACCGGTTGTTTTGTTAATCACCATCAGGGTCAAAGCCCCATTGCTGCTATTTTCCGCCGCATAAATCGCCAAGTTAGCAGGGTAATTGCTTGCAGCGCTGACACTGGTGTCACCAAAAGTGCTTCCTAGGCCGTCATAGTTGCGGTACAGTCGGAACGCATAGGCAAGCGGCTGGTTGGCGCTTAATGTCCCGTCTGGCCATAAGGTGGCAAGCCCCAAGCCTTCACGGCCGAAGATACCTAATACATCCGCTTGCGCCAAAGCACCATTAATGCTTTCCGGCGCCCCCCAGTTGTACTCTGAAATGGCCAACTGGGTGCCGGGATAATTGGCGCTGACCCAATTACGCAGCAGTGGTATCAGTTGAATGATGCCATTATTAGGCCCAGCGGAACTTATCCAGCTTTGATCGACATAGCTAGGGTCCCACAAAGAGCGGGTGCTCTGCAAACGCAATGCTTGGGTCGCGGCATTTCCGGCGGGCGACAAGGCAACACCTGCCGATGCCGGATAATAATGCACATCCAGATAATCCAACAGCCGCACCCCGGTTTTTTTCTCGTAGGCTTGCATTTGTTGCAAATACCAAGGGATTAGCGGGATGCCGCCGTGGGCGTTTCGGTCAGGGGTGGTGGACCATAAACCCTGTTGCCCATCACGAGGCGAGTTCCAGTAGTAAGTCCAACCATCCACCACCGGCCCTAAAATTTTTGCACCGGGATCAACCGCCTTAATGGCGGCGGCATAGCGGGTGCTAAGGCTCATTAACTGGTCGTAAGTCAAGCCAACCGGCGCAACATCCTGATGGGTGGAAAACCAAATATCGGGTTCGTTATCCAAGTTGTAAAAAGCCACGCCGCCATTATTGGCATTGCCATATTGCTGGACTAGATAATTAAGCCAACTGGTGATAAAAGGCGTGTTGACGGCAAGGCTGGTATCGGTCGGATTATTGCCGGTCACTAGAGAGCCATTGGTTTTGGCACCATTACCACAATCCGGCCGATAGGGATCGGTTGATTTTTGTGGGCCGTATTTGGCCACGCTGAAACCACAGGTGGATAAATTGCCGTCTTTTGCGACATAACCTATCATAGGCACTGTCACCAAGCTTTTTGCCCCAGCCTTTTTGTTGGCGGTGATGAAGGCATTGACGGTGCTGGAACTGCCCATGCGGTCATTCTCAAAAAACCAATCATTGGCATGGTTGTAGGTGTCGAGCTGCCAATTATAACGGCTGGTTTCGTTGCCCCCCCAACGGTTGACCGTTATGCCCAAAGTCTGCCATAAACTGGCATCAGTGGCATTGATGTCATTAATGCCGTAAATAAGCGGACTAATGGCATGACGTGCCGCAGTTGCATCAACAGTCAAACTCAGCTTAGCCACGGGGGCTGCCACCAACGTTAACGCGCCGATATAATAGGGAGGAAGCGTGGCGCCGGTATTATCTTGAATGTTTATCCGTGCAATTTGTGCAGGACTGCCTAATGCCGTCAATGGCACGCTGATGACCGACCAAGTATTGGCCATCGGGGTAAAATAATAAGCCGTGCTGGCATTGCCCGCGTTATCTTGGGTGGTTAACGCCAAAACGGTTTTATTGCTGCCCAATCCGGTCGAACCGTAAACGGCTATTTGCAGTGATTGGTAGGTTGCCGTATTGACCGGCGTGCTGTTGTCCAAGGAAAAACCCGCCCACCCCGCGTTATAGCTGATGGACAAGGTGGGATTGCCATTATATTGGGTGGTGGCACTGGTTTGATAGCTGGTGTTCCATGACCAATTTGCCCACCCCGCCGCAATCGCGCCCTTGCTGATGATGACCGTGTCAGCGACCGATAGCGACGTGTATAAGGCCGCGAAAAACAGCAGGCTAACCAACAGGCAAGTTTTTTTGACTTTATTTGTAATATATTTCATATCAAAATCCTTAGCTTTGCCACAGCTTGTTATTGCTAAAAGTTACCTGGTGGAGCAACGTACTCTAATAGCTTGTAATTTAGTCCAATAAATGGCGATTAGCAAACAAATTGCGTAAACTGTAAGGCAAACGCCAACAGGATGCCGCTTTGTTGTGGCGGACATTTTGTGCGTATAACACCACTGACCTGCACTTTTGCACTTCCACCCTAAAACCCATCTCTATTAAAATGCAACGTCATCCCGCAACATTAACCCAGGTTACACCATGATTGTCTTATGGACTGATGCACTGCTATTCCTGCTGTTTTTTACCTTGCTAGGCTTAGGCATCCATTTGCGCGGCAAAGCGCATTTGCAACGGCCTTTGCGGGCTATTGCCGCGAGCAAAACCGCTATGGTGTCACTGGTGGTGTTAGTTTTTTTTGTGGCGATTGCTTTGCTGGATTCAGTCCATTTCAAACCGACCGAAGACAAAGGCCATGAAATTATCAGCCTGATTGATGACTGGGCAACACCGATCAGGACGCAGAGCGAAAAAACCTATTCGGCGCCGCTGGCCTTCTCCCTGTACGGTAAAGAAATGGTGACGCAAAATGATGGCTCGGTGCAATGGGCTTATCCCCGCCTAATGTTTGGCGGCCGGCATTTACAAGACCCGGAACACCAGCACGTAGCCGATGTGCTGCAAAAATCTTTGCAAGGCTTGGCTAAGGGGGCAACTTTAGGCGGCTTGCTGTTATTGGCGGCTTGGGGATTCGCCAAGTTCAAGCACCCCGCCTTACTGGACAACCCTACCGCCCGAACGGTATGCCTAGTGCTGTTCGGTTTGGTCACGCTGGCTTATGCCTTGGTTTATTTGTCCGGTTTCTATCATGTTTTTGGTACCGACAAAGTGGGCGAAGATGTTTTTTACCAAACCATCAAAAGCATCCGCACCGGCATGGTCATCGGCACCCTAACGACACTAATCATGTTGCCTATGGCGATTGTGTTTGGTATTTTGGCGGGTTTTTTCCGTGGTTGGGTGGATGATGTCATCCAATACCTGTACACCACGCTTAACGCCATACCCAGTGTGTTGTTGATTGCCGCCTCCATTTTGGTGGTGCAAATTTATATGGCGAACCATGAAGCAGCCTTTACCAGCGTGGTGATGCGCTCGGATTTACGCCTGTTGTTTTTGTGCCTGATTTTGGGCGTGACCAATTGGACAGGCTTATGCCGGCTGTTGCGGGCCGAAACCCTGAAGCTTAGGGAAATGGAATATGTGCAGGCCGCGCAAGCATTGGGGGTCAGCCAAGGCACAATATTAATCCGCCACATCTTGCCCAATGTGATGCATATTGTGCTGATTTCGGTGGTGTTGGATTTTAGCGCCTTGGTGCTGGCAGAAGCGGTGTTGTCCTATATCAATATTGGTGTTGACCCAACCACTTATAGCTGGGGCAATATGATTAACGGTGCGCGGCTGGAAATGGCGCGAGAGCCTGTGGTGTGGTGGTCGTTATCCGCTGCATTTGTGTTCATGTTCGCCTTGGTGCTGGCAGCCAACCTGTTTGCCGACGTGGTGCAAAATGCCTTTGACCCTAGACGGGTGGTGCGCGAGTAAGTGCCGGGCTTAACTGGGCCAAACGGGCGAAGCGTTTTCAACCCCAAGCGTGATATTGATAATAGCCTGCCAATTCGGTATATTGGCTTAAAATTTTTAGCGTTAAACTTATGAATATGCATTTACAAAACTGGTTAGATGGGATAAAAAAAGCCTTGGTGCTATATCCAGAGCAAGATTATACCTTCCACAGCGCGGCGATTTTTCTAAAGATACCGCCTCATTACGCAGCGATGCGGCTAAGGTCGGCAAAGGCTTGCGTAATAACGTGACTAAAAATGGCAAAATCAACCCACGCATCCGTTAAAAGCCGGTACGGTGATCTGATCGTCCAGCAGCATGAATCTGATAACCCCATCATCCCCGTCCAACAAATCGAACAATTCCATCACTTCCGTCCAGACCGTGTAGACTAGATATTTGAGCAAACCCAAGCCGAAGCCGAATATCGCCGGAAAGAAACCCAACGGGTCAATACGTTCATTTTTATCGAACGGCTGATTGGCTTATCTGGCATTGGCGGTAGTGTTTACGCGGCTGTACATGGGCAGCCTGAAGCGGGCGGCACAATAGCTGGGCTTGCCATCACAGGCCTGGCTACGGTTTTTTTGACCGGACGTGCTAAAAAACCAACTAATGACACCCCCTAAAACAGCAAGCGTCATTGCAGCAAAATGGCCTAGTTTGTATCAAACTGCCCACCCCATTAAACCGCTTGTTTTAGCCTGTATTCATGTCCAAACTCAACCCCCAACAACTCGCCGCCGTCAAAACCATCGACCATCCCTTGCTGGTGCTGGCGGGGGCTGGCAGCGGCAAAACCCGGGTGATCACCGAAAAAATAGCTTGGCTGGTCAAGCAAGGCACACCGGCACGGCATATTGCCGCCGTCACCTTCACCAACAAAGCGGCGCGGGAGATGAAAAACCGCGTGTCCAAATTGCTGGATAGCCAACAAAGCCGGGGCTTGCGGGTGTCCACTTTCCACTCTTTGGGGCTGGATATTTTAAAGGCCGAAAGCAAAACCTTAGGCTACAAATCTGGGCTAACACTGTTTGATGAGCAAGACAAAGCCACGCTGTTGCGTAACTTAGTCAGCCACGGGGCTAAAGGTTGTGACAGCGACAATATCGACCAATACGCGCAACAAATCGGCCAATGGAAAAACGCATTTATCACGCCTGAACAGGCCGCTGCTTACGCCAACGCCGAACAATACCCTATAGCCCAGCTTTATGCCGACTATATCCGCAATTTGAAAGCTTACAATGCGGTGGATTTTGATGACCTGATCCTGCTGCCGGTGTTGCTGTTCCAACAACACCCGGCGGTACTAGAAAAATGGCAGAACAAAATCCGTTATTTATTGGTGGATGAATACCAAGACACCAACACCACCCAATACCAATTGGTCAAGCTGATTGCCGGAAACTTAGGGCGATTCACCGTAGTGGGTGACGATGACCAGTCCATTTATGCCTGGCGCGGGGCGCAACCGGAAAACCTTGCCCAACTGCAAAAAGACTTTACCCGCTTGCAAGTGATTAAGCTGGAACAAAATTACCGCTCGACCGGACGCATCCTAAAAGTTGCCAACCAACTGATCGCCAACAACCCGCACACCTTCGAGAAAAAATTGTGGAGCCAGTTGGGTTATGGTGATGCCTTGAGGGTGTTAAGCCACAAAGACGAAAACGCCGAAGCCCAGCAAATTGTCTCGGAAATCATCCATCATAAATTCCGCACCGCCAGCCATTACCAAGACTACGCCATCCTGTACCGAGGCAACCACCAATCACGGTTGTTTGAAAAAAGCCTGCGCGAAAACAATGTCCCTTATTTTATCAGCGGCAGCACGTCATTTTTTGCTTTGGCGGAAATTAAAGACGTGCTGGGTTATCTGCGCCTGTTTGTAAACCCTGATGATGATGCCGCTTATTTGCGCATCATCAACACACCACGCCGGGAAATCGGCCCGACCACCTTGGAAAAGCTGGGGGCTTACGCCAACAAGCGGCATATTAGCCTGTTTGCCGCCAGCAATGAGCTAGGTTTGACACAAACGCTATCCGAAAAGGCCAGCCAGCGGCTTAACAAATTCCACGACTGGGTGCTGGAAACCACCCAACGCATCGGACAAGGCGACACGTTTGCTGTGATTGAGCAGGTTATTGACCACATAGGCTACCCGCAATATTTGCGTGAAGAAAGCAAAAGCAAGGAATCGGCAGAACGCAAACTAAGAAATGTCACAGATTTGGTTGCTTGGCTTAAACGCATTGCCGAAAAAGAGGGCGGAACAGCTATGCCGTTAGATGAACTGGTCGCCAAGATCATGCTGATGGATATTTTAGAACGCGCCGAAGAAGACAACAGCAGCGACCAAGTCAGCCTGATGACTTTGCACGCCGCCAAGGGCCTGGAATTTCCGCATGTGTTCCTGATTGGCATGGAAGAAAATCTGTTGCCGCACCAAAACAGCATAGAAACCGACAACATAGAAGAAGAGCGTAGGCTTGCTTATGTGGGCATCACCCGCGCCCAACGCAGCCTGACCTTTAGCTATTGCACGCACCGCAAACGCTACGGCGAAATCAGCGAATGCGAACCCAGCCGCTTTTTAAGCGAGCTGCCGGAAGAGGACTTGGAATGGGTCAACAAAAAACAATTGCCGCCCGAAGTGCTGAAAGAACGCGGCAAAGCCAGCCTGGCCCATTTAAAAACAATGCTATCGTAATTGTCCAATAACATTGCTATAATATCCGGCTACGCGCCCGTAGCTCAGCTGGATAGAGCGCAGCCCTCCGGAGGCTGAGGTCAGAGGTTCGAATCCTCTCGGGCGCGCCAAATCCCCCTTAAGCGGCTGATATAAAATCAAGACCGCCCTGCAAGACAGTGGCCGAAAGACAGGCCTTCAGCAAGGCCCGGCGAGTCCAATATCACGGCAAACCTATTGGCGGCGGGTGACGCATAAATTACTTGCCATCATAAAAAAGCCTCAATCAATAGCCATTTTTATACAACACATTTGTTTTGCAATGTGTCCGGAAAAGTGTTGGCACATCAATTAAAATAAATTAGAATCAGGGTGTTATATTGGTCAGCTGAGCATCTTTTGGAGAAAATGGCGGATAGCTTGATTGTAGGCGGCCATTATTACACAACCGGCTGACAAACTGTTGCGTCAAGCGCTTCAGTTCGGGTTATCATTAAGCAACTTAATGGAATGACACTGTGCCACCAATAAAAATTATTAGGTTTTAAAAACCAAGGGGAAGTGATGATTGAAATATTATTTGTAATGTCAATTATGTTTGTGGCTTATGTGGCACATTCTGTTTACAGCAGTTCTCAAAATAACGCGTCATCACCTTCCCCAACAGCCAAACCAGAAACAGCCGACCCCGTAGGGCAAATGTCCGCACCCCTAGCCGCCGCGATCCCCCCAATAAAACCTAAGCAACCCGCCACCTTTGTTAAAGCAAAAAAACCAAGCCCAACAAAAGCAAAAGCCAAAACCCCCGTCCCTGCGCCGTCTCCGGCCCTAGCGGTGCAAGCCTTGGCCAAAGGCACTGTCCGCGACCCGTTATCGGGCGAAGTGGCCAGCATAACCAGCAATTACCGTTTCACTAAGCGTTGGATAAAAGAGGCCTTAGTGGCTGAGGGATTACTGGACAAAGTCTATACAAACAAAGACCTTAATCCAGAAGCCGAAGCGGTTATCAAAGCCGCCATGGCGCAATTGGCAAGCATGGAAAAATATCAGGGCTGATAGACGGAAAAATTTATCAGTGCCGGTTCAGCTCAAATTAGCTCATCACCATTCATCGGTTGTGTATCAGGGCTGGCGTTGAGCCAAACATCAAAAGCATCGGTATCTGCTCGAGAATGCCGCTCACTGAAATAGGCTTCGGTTTTTAATGCAGAAACCTTTTCGGCAATGGCCATGACGAAAAATTGGTTCATTGATACATGCTCCTCTGCCGCGACTTTGCGGGCATAAGTAAAAAGGGATTCGGGAACACGCAGTGCATAGTTAGCCATCAGTTTTTCTCCTTTTGCAGTTGGCGCAGAAATACGCCTGGGGTTGACAGTGCCAGCCGAAAATGGCTGGCGGGGGTAAAATCTGCACTATTTAAGGTTACCAACAGATCAGCACGACCATTTAACGCGGTTTCAAGCACCATCTCATCGGCAGGGTCACGCAATTGTGGACGCCAAAGGTAATGCAGATGCACGGGTTCAATAAACAACGAAAGTGCATCCAGAAAAGCATCCGTCGATGCAACAGTTCGCTCACTGACACATAGGTGCTCCGGTCGTTTCAATACAGCCTCGTACTCCAGCATCAGTGGCACTGAAGCCAATGCTATAAATTGACTCTTTTTTAATGCCAATAGCAGGGCAAATGAAGCACCGTTCCGGCTTCTGGATGCGGCAACTAACACATTGGTATCCAAAACAACACGATGCTTTTTCATATCATATAGAATATTACCTTGTTTATGGAAGTCAAGGCGATTTATCATTTCAAGCGGATATGCTTGCGGACGGCCATGTCAGTTCTTATACTTAATGAAAAAAATTTCACAATTGTGAAATGAAATCTCAAAATTTATAAAATGTGTGTTGGATGATTAGCTTGCTCACTCTGGTTAAAAGTAGTTGTGTAAGCAACGAAGTCGTATCCCTGCTAACGCTTGCCAGTGACACTGCGAGAATTTAGGTTCTTGCCTACCAGGTACGACATGTAGATGATATCCTCAAAATTGATAAAGGTTTATAAATGAGTGAAGAGCAGCTAAATCCCATCATCCTGAATGCGGAGGAACTTAGAGCAGGCGCGCTCTTAAATATCTTTGCGGGGCACCCCCTCTACGGGCTAGACGAAGAATATGCTTTCTTCTACGACGAAACCAACAACATCCGCAAGTTCTGGATCAGGGATGATGGTTTCAACGAGCGGCCCAAGAACTTTGTCTTAGGAGGAATTGTCCACAAAAAGTCCGAGCCATTGACCGGATTTGATGAGCTGGTCAAGTCGCTGAACATCCAAAAATCCGCCAAGGAAATCAAGTTCAATCAGCTTGCCACGGGTAGCTATCTCGGCGTGCTGCACTCCAAGAAGATAAAGACGCTTTTGGAGTGGCTGATTGCCAATGGGGTGTTCATCCACTACACCAACTTCAATCCCCTCTATTGGTCACTGGTGGACATTGTGGATTCGCTCTGGGAAGAACCCGAGCTGCGCCAGTACATGCCGTATACCATGCACATCAAGAGCGAGCTATTCAACCTTGCCAATGCAGACTTAGATCGATTGGTGCTAATTCTTAAAAAATATCGGTTTCCAAATGTCCAGCGAAATGCAAGCTCTGCATTCATGACGGAATTTTCTAGTTTTCTTGAATCAGTTTCCAAGAAGCAACAATCTGACATCAGCGAACTGGTTATATACATGATACGCAAAGCTGCAAACCTTCCAGAGTTGCCTTTCATCATGGACAATAAGGATGACGTGCTCATTGGTAGCTTCAAAGGTCTATTTCTACGACCCTTGTACATCTACCCAACAAGTTTTCATACGTTTGACAACGAAACCGAAGTTCAGGAGGCATTGGGGAACACTCAGGTTGAATATAAGGGACGGTTCGTCAAATATTCCTTCGTGGAATCTCGAGATTTCATAGAGATTCAATTGTCGGATGGTATCTGTGGATTACTGGGCAGACACTTCAATTTCTTGGAGGAGCATTCTGTTGAGGAGCTGATTAATATTAGACAAAATCTCGAGCCTGTCCAAAGTCAGACTCTTTCATTGCTCAGCAAGCTTATAGTCAACTCCGACACTCAAAGCAATGGATTCATGCACCGAATCTCTCCAATGGACAGTGACTACAAGAATGACTACTTCTTGCATAACCTTCCGTTACCCGACCATCTGATTTGACATTGCCATGAAGGGCAGGGCTTCACGCATGCCTACTGGTCGACGATCAGCTCCGACGTTAAGTTGCACCTTTTCTCCGTGCGCGATTGTTCTACAACGGGGTGATACAAGACGATCATGTTGCCAACCAAATCTTGAATGTCGCACTTTGGCCGTTCTTGCGGCAGTACAGATTTCACTAAATATGAGATTTGTTAAGGAAGCTAAAATCTCATAATTTCTGTAACTGATCGAATTTTATGGTAGCCAGTTTTTCATGAATTATGAGAACCGACAAGCCACCAGGCCATATCGGCAGCCAATAATTTAGCATGGTATTTTGCTTAAACTTCGATAGAATAACCGCACTTTATACCCTCTTTATGCGTTGCCATAACGCTTATTTTGCCCACCAACCCCATCCCGTATGACTTACTGGACTATCTGGAGCAGTTAATGAACATTCATGAGTATCAAGCCAAACAATTGTTCCGTCAGTTTGCCATACCTGTACCCGATGGACAGTATGCCGAGTCCGCTGAACAGGCCGGACAGGCGGCCCAAGCCTTAGGCGGTGACAGTTGGGTGGTTAAAGCCCAAGTCCATGCGGGGGGGCGGGGCAAGGCCGGTGGGGTCAAATTGGTTCGCAGCGTCGCTGAGGTGCGCGAAGCTAGCCAACAGTTGCTGGGTTCGCGGCTGGTGACGTTGCAAACCGATTCGGCTGGATTGCCTGTCAATGGCTTGCTGGTCGAAACCACCTACCCTATCAAACGCGAACTTTATTTAAGCTTGGTGCTGGATCGTGCCAGCGAGCGGCTTATTTTCATTGCCTCAGCAGCCGGTGGTATGGACATAGAAAGTGTGGCCCATAGCAACCCTGAACAAATCATCACCGTGGCTACACACCCAGCCGCCGGGCTACAAGCTTACCAATGCCGACGGGTGGCCTACGCGTTGGGCTTGCAAGGTAGCCAGCTGCCCGCTTTAAGCGGCATTATGCACGGCTTGTACCAGTTATTTTTGGCCAAAGATGCCAGCCAAATTGAAATTAATCCGTTAATTGAAACCGATAGCGGCGCGTTGCTGGCCTTGGATGCCAAAATCAACTTTGATGACAACGCGGTGGCCTTGCACCCGGATATCCTCGCCCTGCAAGACCCCGCACAAGAAGATGCGCGGGAAAACGAGGCGCAGCAATTCGGGCTAAATTACATCACCTTGGACGGCAATATCGGCTGTATGGTCAATGGCGCAGGCTTGGCTATGGCAACAATGGATTTAGTCAAATTGAAAGGTGGCCTGCCTGCCAACTTCTTGGATGTCGGTGGCGGCACAACCGTCGCTAAAGTGTGCGAGGCGTTCAAGCTGATTTTAGCCGATGGCACGGTCAAAGCCGTGCTGGTCAACATATTTGGCGGCATTGTCAAATGCGACGTGATCGCCCAAGGCATATTGGAAGCCATCCAGCAAATCCATGTCACCGTACCTGTGGTGGTGCGGCTGGAAGGCACTAACGTGGAAGAGGGCCGGGCCTTGTTGAGCAATACCGGATTGAACCTCTATGCCGCCGATGACTTGGCACACGCGGCAGAACAAGTAGTCGCTCTGGCGGCGCAATAACAACACGGTGTCCAACACCCACCCCTTCACGGTTTTAAAAGGCATAACATGAGCATCCTAATCAATAAAGACACTAAAGTGATCTGCCAAGGCTTCACCGGCAAACAAGGCACTTTCCACTCGCAACAAGCCCTCGATTACGGCACACAATTGGTGGGCGGGGTCACACCGGAGCGTGGCGGCGAAAACCACTTGGGGCTACCCGTGTTCAACACCGTACAGGACGCAGTTGACCGCACCGGCGCCACCGCCAGTGTCATTTATGTACCACCGTTTTATGCCGCCGATGCCATTTTAGAAGCGATTGATGCAGGCATAACACTGATCGTCTGCATCACCGAAGGCATCCCTACCTTGCAGATGATGCGTGTCAAAGCGGCAATGGCCAGCACGGGGGCGTTATTGATCGGCCCCAATTGCCCCGGCATCATCACCCCAGGCGAATGTAAGATTGGCATTATGCCAGCAAAAATCCACTTGCCCGGCAGTATTGGCATTGTGTCCCGTTCTGGCACATTAACCTACGAATCGGTACACCAAACCACCGCCCAAGGGCTAGGCCAAAGCACATGCGTGGGCATTGGCGGTGACCCAATTCACGGCATGAATTTTGTGGATGTGTTAAGCCGCTTCGAGGCCGACGAACAAACTAAGGGTATTGTCATGGTCGGCGAGATTGGCGGCGGTGAAGAAGAAGATGCCGCCGATTACATCAAGGCTCATGTCAGCAAACCCGTGGTTGCTTATATTGCCGGACAAACCGCACCCGCCGGTAAGCGCATGGGCCATGCCGGGGCAATTGTCACCGGCGGCAAAGGCACAGCGGCGGGCAAAATTGCCGCATTAAAAGCAGCAGGGATAGAAGTGGTCAGCTCGCCGACTGATATTGGTGTGGCGATGATGGGGTGTTTTTAGAGGGGCATGTGGCAAACGGAGCGTTATAAGCAACAAAAGACCTATGCTGCCTTCACGCTCCATTGGCACTTCAGGGCAGGATAAAGCCATTGATGATGTGACAAAGTCCATAGAGGAAAAACCAATTGCAAATTACAGCTTAATCCTGCCATTTTTGCTTAAAACTACCTCAGCAGACACTTTTAAAATCCCCCTACCCACTCCCGCAAAACATCAACCGCCCACGCCCCATCATCCACAGTCAAATCATGCCCCGCCCAAGGGTGGGTTTTTAAGGGTAGCTGCCATTTTTTGGCAATCGCAACAGAACATTGTGGTGACACCAAGCGGTCGCCTTGGGCATTAATCAACAATACGGGTAGGCCAGGTTTGTTGTTGCTAGGTCGGTAACTGGCTGCCGCCAGCATTTGCCGGTAGGCGGTTTGCGGGCTTATGGGGCGTTGCTGGTGGATGGCGGCCCATTGCTCGGCAATCAAGCCGTCACGTTCGCGGTTGTTGTTCACCAGTTGCAATATTTTCTTTTCGCGTTGATAAATATCCCGTTCCCGTAAAATGGCGACAATTTGCCCATAGCTTTGCCAGCGTAAACGCTGGTAGAACGGGCTGAGCCCGGCAAAGCTGGTGCTGATCAGCACCGCGCCGCTGCAATCTTGTGGGTAGCGTTGTAGCCATTCCCATGCCACCATAGCACCCAGCGACAAGGCAAAAAATGTCACCGGCTGTTCTAATAAGCCTTGCCTATATGCTTGCTGGCGGACAAATTCGCACAGCTCGCCAATGCTGGCAGGGCTGGCCTGTTGGTGATGTTCGCCTGTGCCGGGCAATGCTACCGTTGTGATTCGCGCATGGGGGAATGCGGCCTGTAATGTGCCGGTAAAATCGCCCCAGTGTGCCGGTTCGCGTGCCAGTCCACGCAATAACAGCCAGTTTCGCCCTAATGTCAGCTTATTGTCCATACCATAACCCCATCGCTTGCTGATGATGCACCGCTTTTTGTTGGCTGTCTAAGTTAGCCCAGTCTTTAGGATATAACAAGCTGCGGTGTAAAAAATCGAACAGCATAAAATGTCGCCGGAACACGCGCTGTTGGCGATGCGGCAATAGCGGGTGGAACAGGCCGTAGCGTGAAAACAAGTGGGTGGGGTTTTTTCTTAGCCAGAGCCAAGAACCCATTTCCAGTGTCAGGGGCAAAAATACTTTTTCATTGCCAAAGCGTCCGGTAAAGTTATCGAGCAAATGATCCCACAAATCGCCGTTAATGACGTATTCTTGACACATGGGTTCTATGCGGTAAACGTGGTAGCGGTAACAGCGGTCGAAGCGCTGTTTTAAGGCCATTGCTTCGGCAATATACGGGCATGGGGTTTTGCGGGAAGCATAAGGGAACCACAAGCGGTCGCGGATGCCAAAGCCGGAATGCAGGTCAAGGGCAATGGAGACGGGAGCGGGGAACAGCTGTGCTTCAATCAGCTTGCATAGTGCCTGCGATTCTTTTTCCATTTCGCTATGGTTGCCACGATACCACGGCAAATGTTGGCTAATCCGTTGCCCGCTATACAGCTTGGTGGCCCCCTCCCCTTCCACGGGTGAGTTACGCATTAAATCAACGCCATTGCCATTGGAGCGCGTACCTAGATAGACACCCACAGGGTTGACTATCGGCACGAACACCAGCCGGGATTTTTCAAGGCGGGCGGACAGCTCTTCATCCCAGTCCAACAAATGCGCCAGTGTTTGCAAGTAAGACAGAATGACTTCCGAGCCGATTTTCTCCAAGCCATGCACGCCACCAATAAAGGCCAGCACCGGCACATCGGGGGCTTGGCAACCCAGCGTCAGGCAATGGATAGGGAAGGAGCAGCCTTTGTAGTGGATATGTTCGATAATGTGGGTGTGGGCGCGGCTACCGAACAGCTCAACCACCGCTTCAAATTGTTCAAGCTCTTTAAATTTATTGTTCATAATGGCACTATTCTTCATAACAAGGGCTATTTGTCCGCATGTGCCAACACATCCTCTTTGGCAAAAAAGCCAGCATTCCTGGCCACTGTTTTCTGACTCACAAAGCGATGGACGCAACCAATTTTCAACATAATTTACTGGCTTGGTTTGACCGCTATGGCAGAAAAAACCTGCCATGGCAAAACCCTGTCACGCCGTATCGCGTGTGGCTGTCGGAAACTATGCTACAGCAAACCCAAGTGACAACGGTCATCCCTTATTTTAACGCCTTCGTGGCACGCTTTCCTGACCTGCCCAGTCTGGCGCAAGCACCTGTTGACGAAGTGCTGCAATATTGGGCGGGGCTGGGTTATTACGCCCGCGCCCGTAATTTGCACAAAGCCGCGCAACTGATGATGGCACAAGGTGGCTTTCCTGATTCCTTGGCGGCGTTGACAGCTTTGCCGGGCATTGGCTTGTCAACGGCGGGGGCTATCCTGAGCATTGCTTTCAACAACAGCCATCCTATTTTGGATGGTAATGTCAAACGGGTGCTAAGCCGTCATCAGGCCATTGCCGGTTGGCCTGGCAGCAGCCAGACCAGCAAACAATTATGGGCGGTGAGCGCCTGCTTTACCCCATCCAACCGTGTCGCCGACTACACCCAAGCCATTATGGATTTGGGGGCCACCCTGTGTACGCGGAGCAAACCAAACTGTCCGGCGTGCCCGTTGCAGGGCAGTTGCCAAGCGTGGTTGTTAGGGCGGGTCAGTGAGTACCCCTCGCCCAAGCCAGCCAAGGCCATTCCTAGCAGACAGATTACTTTTTTAATGTTACGTAATTCTTTAAATGCAGTGTTGTTGGAAAAAAGACCGCCAGTTGGTATATGGGGGGGCTTATGGAGTTTGCCAGAATTTGCTGATGCCGATGCTGCTATGGCATGGTGCACAGGGCAGCACATTACCATCAGTCAACAGCGGTTATTGCCCGGCAAGCGCCATACTTTTTCGCATTTCCATTTGGACTACACTACATTGTTGGTCGACGCACAAAACCTTACAGATAATGTGATGGATGCTCAGCAAATGCTCTGGTATAACATCGGTCTCGGTAAAGGGCTGGCGTTGGCTGCACCCATTACGCAACTGTTACAACACATTAATGACGAGGATGACCATGACTAGGCTAGTGAATTGTGTGAAACTGGGGATTGCTGCAGAAGGTTTGGAAGAGCCGCCGTTCCCCGGCGAAAAAGGCGTGGAAATTTTTGAAAAGGTGTCCAAACAAGCTTGGCAAAGCTGGTTAGGCAAACAAACCATGTTGATTAATGAGTATAAATTGACCAGCTTTGACCCAAAAGCACGGGCATTTTTGGCTGATGAGCGGCATAAGTTTTTGTTTGAAGGCAACGACGTGATGCCTGAGGGTTATGTGCCGCCAAAGGCTTAAACGGCTTGGTTGCCGGTAGGCATGGCGCGCTTAATCTTGCTTGACAAAAATCAGCTTGTCGGTGGCGAAACCTTGCTGTTGTGCTTGTGCCAGCAAACTGTCCAAAATATCTTGCGGCAAAGTTTTGCTGCGTGACAGTATCCAGAAATAGCTCTTGTCAGAACCGGTCAGCATGACATAACGGTAATTTTGTTTATCCAAGGCGATGATGTGGTATCCGCCATAGAACGGGCCAAAAAATGACACTTTTAAGCTGCCTTTGTCTGGTGCACCCACAAAAAGTGCATGGCCTTCGGCTTTTTCCCATTCACCGGAAGCAGATGCCCAGCCTTGGTTGAGCACATCAAGCCCGCCATCATTGCTTAAGGTGTAAGTGGCAGAAACTTTCTCCAGCCCTTGCTCAAAACGGTTGTCCAAGCGGGCGATTTCATACCATGTGCCCGTGTAACGGTTGGCATCAAAACAATCCACCACTTGCACCCCTTCCGGCGCTTCGTAGGCACAAGCGGTCAATAGTGCGCCGGTGGTGAGCCAAGCGGCTAGCCGTTTATAGATGCTGAAATTCATAATGCCTCGCCCTGATTAGGTGTGTGCATTGCCAGAAGGCGTTTCGACCCTTGGCAGCGGGTTGGCAGGTACAAAAAAGCCAAACACAATATGCGATAGGCCAGTATAAAGAAAAAACGGGTATAACTGTGTGTCAATAGCAATGCTGTTGATTTCGCCATAAAACTCCAATGAACCCACCATCAGGATCAGGAAAAAACCAACCGCCACCATCAGCGGATGGTTTTTGGTGTACAGGCTATAACCGACAACCACAGCTTCTGTGACCGCCAAATAGACCATCATCATTTGTAGGTTGTTGTCGAGTGCGCCATACAGTTCTTGGTTAAATTCGAATATTGAACCATCCATCACGGACAACAGGCAACCGCCCATCAGAACAATAACGGCAATATAAAAGTTTGCCACGATGGCATACCTGACACCAGCCATAATTTTTAAAGCAGTAATTTTCATTTTAACCGGCCCTATCCAAAGATAAAAAAAATCCCTCCCCTAAGTAAAGCGCGAGAGGGATCTATAGAGGAGGACTGTCTTGCTTGGCACATCCTTATAGCCAAGACACTTCCACAAAGTATGATGAAGTCTGAAACCATTTGAAAAAGAAACAATCAATCTGGTTAAAACGAACTTACCCGCCGGATAGGGCATTGTCAATACAGGGCTGAACAAAACTTGTACAGTGCGCCAACATCGGTATGATTGCCGGTGGCTGATGATCGAATGACCCCGCACTATTGTTTACTGACAAATTATTGTTATATTGGATTGTAAAAGCTAATTTAACGGACAACTTTGTTGGGCGGATCGTTATGAACATATTGATTACTGGCGGCAGCGGCTTTTTGGGGCTAGCACTGGGCAAACGTCTTATGGCGCAAGGACACACCCTAACCGTTTTGACCCGTCATGCGGCAAACACACTTGCGAAATTAGAGGGTTCAATAACTACATTGGACAGTTTGGCGCAAATCACCCCGGCTGACCACTTTGATGCCGTCATTAATTTGGCGGGGGAAGCCATTTTTGCCTCGCGTTGGACACCTGCCCGCAAGCAACTGCTGCGCGATAGCCGCATCGATCTGACCGGGCAACTGGTCAGTGCGATTGAACGTATGGCAGTAAAACCAGAAGTATTGATAAGCGGCTCCGCCATTGGCGTGTATGGCAATGGTGGCGATACCCTGCTAACGGAACAGTCCGCTTTTCGCCAAGGCGATTTTTCCCAGCAGTTGTGTGCCGATTGGGAAGCAGAGGCGCTTGCCGCTGAAAACCTAGGGGTACGTGTGTGCCGGGTACGCACGGGGCTGGTGTTGGCTGCCGATGGCGGTTTATTGCAACGGATGCTGCCGGCCTTTCGGCTGGGCATGGGCGGTCGCCTTGGCAACGGCAAGCAGTGGATGTCATGGATACACCGTGATGACTGGCTCGCTATGGTGGAGCGTATGCTGACAGACCGCACGCTAAGTGGTGCTTATAACGCCACCGCACCCTATCCGGTCACCAACAGCGAGTTTACCCATACGTTAGCCAGCACCTTGAACCGTCCGGCCTTACTGCCTGTCTCGGCGTGGCTGTTGGAAAAAATGCTAGGGGAAATGTCATTACTGGTATTGGGTAGCCAGCGGGTATTGCCGGAACGCTGGCAAGCCAACGGCTTTGGCTTCGCCTATCCAAGTCTACAAGAAGCCCTGGCGGCTTGTTTAACGGGACATTAGGGCCGTGCGCCAGCCACTTGCCAAGCGCCCCTTGAATGCTGAAAAACTGCTGTTAAGCAAATGGACAGCAGTGACGCCGCGTAATAAGGAAAAGCATTTTTTGGTCACACAACTGCTTAGGGATGAGGCCGGGCACGTGGTGGGCTGCCTGCTTGAAGCGGTATTGAGCAAGAACGAATACCCGTTGGATTGGCGAATACTAAAAGACACTGGGCAATGGTTACAGGGGTGGCATTGATAATTAAGGTCTGATGTTGCCCAAGCCAAGCCCCACACCTTCCAACGCCAAAATATACAACAAAGCCCTAGCCCGGCTACAGCCCACATAAAGCCACTCAGGATGCTGGTTGGCGTGCTGGTCAATGCCCACCACAATTACCACATCCGCTTCCAAGCCCTTAAAACCTTGGATGGTGCCTATGCGTAAACGCCCTGGTTCAGGCGTTGCCAACTGGGTGGACAACGCAAACCCGCTTAACCGGTTGGCCCAGACAGACGTGGCATTAGTATGGCGGTACGGGGCCAGCACCACAATCCGCTCTTCAGGTAGCTTATCCTTGCCCAGCAAAGACTTCAGCAGGCTCTCCAACTGCATCGCCATTTGCCCAAAATCTTGGCTATACTGGATGGTGGGCGGCAAACCCTCAACAACACGGAACTCCGCCGGTTGCGGCACCTCGCCCAAGGTGGCGGCCAGCTCGCCGATGGGGCGCGTGTTGCGTAAATTGGTTTCCAGTTGCAACGGAATGGCTGGGAATGGTGGTTCCCACACACTGCCATGATGGAAAATGGTTTGCCCTTTGTCAAAAAAACAATACCAAGAAAACTGTGCTGACCCCAGCGACTCCAATGCCAGCCACCAGACCGGCAGAAAATCCATTGCCTCATCAACAATAATGGTGTCAAATTTACGCCCGACCCGCTCGCTGGCAGACAACAATAAATCAGGACATTCTTCGTTATAAAACAAAGTCTGTTGTTGGCGGTCGGTAGGCACAATAAAGTCCATTCCGGCGGCTTTCACCCACGTTTCGACCAGTTCATGAAAATAGAACACGCTCGCCTGAGGCGTGTTGCTTAAAGACAAAGCCAACAACTGCGCCAAGTTTTTATTGAAGCAGGTCAACAAAACCGCCTTGCCTTGGCTGGCGTGTTCTTTGGCTAAGGCCACCGCCAAAGCCGTTTTGCCAGAACCTGCCCCGCCTTCAACCAATAAGCGCGATTGCGAACGTAACAGCCGAAGCGCGTGGACTTGCTCCTGCGTGGCTTGGTGCAATTGTTCGTTAGTGTCATTGAGCGTATGGGTCAAGGGAATGAACAAATGGCAATCAGGGGCCAGAATTTCCTTTAACACCCGTTGCTGCGCGGCACTCCACACCACTGCCTTGGGGGCGGCACTGGCCCATAGCTTGATGAGTGCTGCTTCGGGGTCAAGCAAGGTCGTGCTGTCCAACACAAACGCTTTATCGGGTGCATCCGTGCCAGGCAACGCGCCTAGCCATTGTATCTCAGGAAACCAAACGGCATGGGTAATGGCAAGGTTGCTGACCTCGTTCTTGCTTAAGCGTTTTTCTAGCTTTTCGGTAATGGCAAAACGGTTGCGCCGCGCTTGGTTGAACGGCGATTGCTTCATCGGCAGCCCCGATGCGTAATACCAAACCCCATCCCTGACAGTAACCGCTCCGGCCTTGATTTCCACAATCAACAACCCCCGCGCGGGATGAAAAACCACCACATCCGCCTCGCCAATACGCTCGCCGACATTTTTATGCACCAACCGCCATTCCACGGTATGAAAGGACAACCAAGGCAGCGACAACTTGGCTAGTGCCGAAAACACCTTGTTTTCGGCCCGCTGCCCAGTGGCAAGCGCTTGTTGTTCTGGTGTCATGCGTGGTCTCGTTGCGTTAAAACAGTTGTGTTACGAAAGAGAAAACCTTAGGCGAGAACCATACCTGCTGTCAACAGGTGGCCTCGAGACCGCTCAGCAATCGATTTTGTTGGCGAGCCACCCTTATTCGGTGCGTGGCACAATGCGCATTAAGCGGGCAGAAATGGCGGCTGTCAATTTGTCCTTCACTTCCTGAAACAAGGCGCGGGGCAACAAACCAAAGGCTACGCTTTCAGGAGTCCCAGGTTGGGACAAGCGCAGGTCAGGGCCAGGCCAAACAAAACGGTTGGCTTCGGTCAGCACAATCCAAGAACGTTGGTTGTCCAATCCCAGCCGACGTTTTGTCGCTGGGGGAATTTCAACCGCCAGCATCGTATCCAATGGCGGCGTATGGGTAATCGGTAGCGCCGTCACTACTTTGTCGCCTTCCTCACTTGTGGTCACCAGAATGACAGCACAGGGTCGGTCTTTCAGCCCTTCTTGTTGGCCTCGCAGTTGTTCGTCACGCCACAAATAGGCATAGCGTATTACCAGACCAGCAACGGGTTGGGGGAACGCCACGGTTTACCCGAGCTGTTCGTGGTCATAAGCGGATGCCTCCGCTGGCGGCTCGGCGGCATTTATGGCTTCAAGGTCGGATGCTGTAAAATCCACCAATGCCATTACCCGCCGGTCGCGCTGTTTCAATCGGTGGTATTCGTCCACTGAAAGCATCACGACACGTTCTCGGCCATTGTGCGTAATCGCGACCGGCTCGGTTAGCGCAGTATCTTGATAGCGGCCAAAGTTGCGCTGGAATTCTACGGCGGTAATGGTGATCATAAGCATGCCCCCTCAATTTGTATGATGCGTATTATACATAACTGCTGTTATGCCGCACATTGGCTGAGCGTAGCCAAGACCGCTGCTACGTTTTTATTTTCTCGGGTACGGCTCCCTCTATAGTGACCCTTAAAAAGCAATACCCAATTAGTATTACTTTTGCCAAATTAACACAAGTGCCAGAGCAGCCAAAGCCAGAACCCACCCCGCCTTCAACCAATAGCGCTGAGGTTACACAGCGCGTTGGCTGAGCGTAGCCGAAGCCACGGCTACGCCTTGTTTTTTGCCGGGCCGCTTAGGTTATGATACTCCCCATATTTCAGACCACAAGTTAAGATAGAAAATGTGGTGAATGAAGGGGGAAAACAGATATGGCAGTAGTTCGAAAACAGCACGGAGTGGAGTTTAAAAAGAAAGTTGCACTTGAAGCAATCCGTCAGCAAAAGACGATTAACCAGATTACAGCGGAATTTGGGATTCACTCAACGCAAGTTAATAATTGGAAAAAGCAGGCGATGGATGCCATAAGCCAAGCATTTACGAGTGAAACGAAGCTCAAGCAGCAAGATCGCCAGCCTGAAATTGACGAATTACACCGACAATTAGGTCAGGTTATTGCTGAGCGAGACTGGCTTAAAAAAAAGTCCTCGAACGAACATTAGATTTTAGAAAACAACAGATTAGCGATAAGGATAGTCAGTTTAGCATCCGACAACAATGTGATTTATTGGGGGTGAACCGTTCTGGCTTGTACTATAATTCAACACCTGAAAGCGCTGAAAATCTGTTATATATGAGATTGTTGGACGAACAATATACAGAGGATCCCACCTATGGAGTAGAGCGTATGACAGCCTACTTGCGGCGCTTAGGGCACTCAGTCAATCAGAAACGGGTGCGGCGCTTGTTGCGAATGATGTGTTTGGATGCGATTTACCAGAAGCCAGATACTAGTAGGGTGAATCCTGAAAACAAGGTGTTTCCTTATTTGTTACGTGGTGTAACAGCTATGCATAACGACCATATCTGGAGTACGGATATCACGTATATTCGCCTGAATAAAGGCTTTGTCTATTTGATGGCCGTCATAGACTGGTATAGCCGTTACGTACTAGATTGGTCATTAAGTACGACATTAGAGGCTGATTTTTGCATTGAAACAGTTGGCGGTTTGCTAGAACGAAAGCAGTGCATGATTTTTAATACAGACCAGGGTGCGCAATTCACCACGCCACGTTTCACCAACCCCTTATTGGAGAAAGGTGTTCAGGTGAGCATGGACGGACGTGGACGCGCATTAGACAATATTTTTATTGAACGGCTATGGCGTACCGTGAAATATGAATATGTGTATTTGCACGAAATGTGTACGGTACAGGAAGCGAGAAAGGGTTTGGGAGGATTCTTTGAGCGATATAACCATCGGAGAATACACGAATCGCTTGGGTATCGCACACCCGCTGAGGTGTATTTGGGGGCGTAATTTTGGCGGCGCGCGGCAGCTAAATTCTTTGTTCCGCTACGCTCCACAAAGAATTTAGCTGCCGCTATTGGGGCTTTGGGGATAAATTGGCTCTATCTTAATTTTGGTTGTTTTTGGTCTTGACAATGGGGAGTACCTTAGGTAAACTGCCCTTCGACTTCGCTCAGGTAACGCACAGCAGTTGTAAGCACAGGTCATGACCCGATCAATAGGCAACTACAGCAAAAAAATGTTAAGGCCGCAGCTAGATATGATATAAGCTATCATAGCCTTGTGCTACTGTTAAACTCTAGCCCAGTAGCCTGGAGTGAAGCCCAATCCGGGACAGCGTAGCACGGTTGCCCCTTGCTCCACCTAGGCTACCTTGCTGAAAAAATAGTGCAAGCCTTAACATAACGCTAGATAATCAATCCAAATCAACATAAAAACAGGATCAAAATCATGAACGCTGCTGACTGGGTAAAAATAATCGGTGAAATTATTAAGCTTATCGGTGAGGGGATGTCAAAAAATGAGGCCGTTAAACAAGTAGCTCGTAAATTTAGTGTTAGTGAAAGTGATTTAAGGAAGCGCGGTGGATTTTGAACTTTAAGGGCATTTTATCTTCGCTTAACTTAATTTGGAGCCAGTCTCTGAATAGGCTTGCATTTTACAATCGGCCGTTAAAAGCTCCTAGTTGGCTCTGAAATCATAGGCAGTTTGCTTGACTATTTCCAATAGCTTTCGTTGCCAAAAATTGTAGCCTAGGAAATGTACAGGGCATTTCCTTAAACAATAAGCCTAGGCTGTTCAGAGTTAACTAACGGCCCGGTATTACCGTAAATTCCCCGTCTATCGCGTTTATTCTATTGCACCACTCTTCAAGTTTTTTCCGATTCTCATTTGAGTCGCGCAACTTCTCACTTACATCCTGAAGATTTTCCTCAAGAATAAGGTAATTGGGAAAGAATATTTGGTTAAAATCTGGGCCGTTTATTAAATCAAGCAATTCCTTTCGTTTGTCTTCGAGCTCCTCAACCATCTTATTAATCGATTTTTCGAATTCTTCTTTGCGCTTAGCTTGCTCCCAACTATCCCATGCCTCCACTGCAAATCCTAAAACGGCAAGAGTACCATTGATACCCTTGGCAAGATTTATCGCGCCATAAGGCTTAAATTTTAGTAGCTGACCCAATTCCAGCCCTAATGTTTTGGCACCGCTTACAATGAGATCACGACCTACCAGAACCGTAGTATTGTTGATCGCTTTACTATTAATCAAATAATTGAGCCCTTGTTTTCCCAGTGCTGAAACGGCACTATTATAATGATTAATCTCCGATTCGAAACTTAATTTCATTTTTTCTACTGCAATATTGACGGCTTCAGTTTGTCGTTCAAATTCATTTTGAAGTCGCGTTGAAATCATTATGCTTTCTGACCCAATATTACGTTCAAAAAAATCGCTGAAGGTTTCTATGCTTGACCCTTCGGCTTGTAAAATAAGATCGGCAAAATAATTTGCCACAAACTCGCGCAAGTTCCTTTTTGCTTCATCAATCTGAAAATCCATCGATTTCATCTGTTTTGCCATACTGTCGCGCGCATTTTCCAACCTTCCGGCATCTTGTCCAATGCTTTTACTATACTCATTCGCTTTGGGTAGTTGCTTGTGTAACAAGTCTAAGATGATGCTATTTTTGGTTTCATTAACAATGTTCTCATGACCACCATTAGCTTCTATTTTTTTGGAGGTGGCCTCTTGCAGTAAGGCAATGCGGGAAAGCTCCTTAAATTTTTCTAGGTTGGATAACCAATAGTCTATGCCCTTATCGAATGGATTGGCAGCTACTGCTATAATTGCCAACTCATCTAATTCTTTCTTATCTAAGCCAACCAAATCTTGCAATCGGCCGGACACGTTTTTTTGTTTGATGGTAAGATTTTCTTTGTATTCCTGTTCATCTTCAACATCGGCCACTTCATCGAAGCGGCTCAATACAAAAACTGTACGAGACAGTAGATTCAGTGTCTTAAATAGCCAAACCAAGTCTTCTTTATGGCTTTCTTTGATGGGATTGGTTGAATTCATTACATAAAGAACAAGATGCGCTTCACTCACATACCTCTTTGTTATATCTTTATATTTTTCAATGGAATTGGTTTCATTGCTAAATTTTTCCTTAAAACCAAATAGCCCAGGAGTGTCAATTAAAACTAAATCAGAATCTATATCGTATAGCTTAACTTCATCAGAAGACTCTTGATGGCTAATCTTCATCGTAGATTTATCTAATTTTTCCATCCAAGCGGCGGCAATAGATGTCTTTCCTTCAGAGAAACCACCAATCAACGCCACCCTTAGTTTATCGTCGGCGATACATTGGGATGCTGTCTGTAATTTTTGTTTTAGATTATGATCGATAGAAACCCCAAGACATTCCCCTTGCTGCAAGATGTCTTGAAGCTTTGTCAGAATATCTAAAGCTTGTGATTGTTGCGTTTTAAAAATGCCTAATGTTTTTTTCATTACTGGATAACTGGTTATTTATTTTGTATGAAAGCTGGGTTAAATTACTTTCGGATTTGCTCAGAATTTCTAAAATTTCAGCAATTTGTTTTGCAGGTGTTAGCAATTCATTTTTTAAATCTTCAATTTTTATTTCTAATTTTGGAAATGAATTTTTTAAGCTATCTCGTCTTTCAAGGCGCATCTGATTTGTAATGGCATTCAAATTTTCATCCGTAGACTTGCGCTGTTGTGCCATTTTGTAGTCAGAATCAAAAAAGCCCATAATGGCTTTCCCAATACTTACTATTAAGGTGACTAAACTTAGTGCCAGTTCGACCCAACCAACTGGATTCCAGAACAAAAAAACCCCAATTGCCAAAGAAGCGATTAAATTTTTCAACTTAATACCATTATCAATATTTATTTTTACATCAAACTTATTGCCCAAATCCACACCTTTAATATTGGAATAGGTTTCCATCAATTCTTTGGAAAAATATTGAAATCTTTCTATCACCCTAGATATATCTTCATTGAATTTTTTCAGCTGTTGATCTATCTTATTTGGCAAGTCGCGCTCTAAATTTTCTTTCTCTTGTTGGATCACTATTTCAAGTGCATTTTTAAAGTCATCGTTACTAATATTTTCTTCTATACGGCTATAGACAGTTTTCCTGACATTTTTTTCGAATCTGTTGATTGCCGATTCACCTTCTAATTCTAGTCTCTTTTCTAATCCCCTTACAGCCGAATCCAGTTCGAGACCACTATATTTTGCTGTTTCTTCGAGTTGCTGCTTAAATGGCAATAAATTTTCATCTTTAATCTGAGTTATTTTATCAATGGCATTTTTAACTATTTGATTGGCTTTGTTTAAATTCGAACAAATTATCTTTTCTTTAGAATTATTTAACAATTCGCCGGTCAATCGTTCACTAAGCTGCAACATATTTGATCTACTAAGCAATTCATGTTGGGTAAAACTGCTTAGGTATTTTAGCCTGCTTTTTGTATGTCGAGAGTTAAGGGTAATACACTTTGCAACCGCTAGAAATGCGGGTAGGGCACTTAAATGGATTACATTCCTATAATTTTCCCCTAATTGCTCTTTTAGTATCTTGTTAAGGTTTTTGAGACTTTCTGATACATCATTGCTAATCAGTTTGTTTTCTACTAACTGTATAGGGTTGGTAATGCGTTTATTGTATATAGCCCATACCTCTGTTTGCGCGTCAAGATGTTCTTTGATTTTTTCAAGTGTGCCTTTTTTTCCTTCTTCTCCTTTCTGCGGGGGCGTAGCCTTACCAGTTACATAAAAAACTGCATGTGCCTGCCTTACAGCAGACAATATACTCTTTTCAACTTTGGATTCCTTGCCCTCTATCCCTGGCACATCAAGCAAATGAAACTTATGGTTGCCAGTCGAGAATATGTATTTTTTTGTTTCAGTTGTATAATCTGATCTGCCATCGCCGATGATCGCACCATCTGCATATTTTTCTAGCTTTTTCAACTTACCTTCGAAATGCTTACATTTTTTTTCGAACACTGCTTTTCGCTGCCGAGCTTGCAGCTGTTGTAATTTTTTCAGCTTTATTTTTTTAGGGGTTTCAGCTTCAATAGATTTTAAGCTTGTCTTGGCGCGTTTTATTTTCTTTTGTTCTGGTGATGTTATAAAAAAACCTAATAGTTTTTGCCAAAAAGGTGTCGTTTTGTTTTTTTCTTTAATTATTATATTTAAATGACTTATCTCTTTTTTTAGAGTGCTTGCTTGCTCGTCATGATGTCGAGCAATATCATCCAATTCCTGCTGCAATTCGCTTATCAATACATCTTCCTTTGATATTGATTCATGGAAAGTAGCGAAATTTTCGTTAGTTAGATTATGCCGCTTTTGAATATCAGAGAACCTTTGCTGATCGCTAAGCTTGCTCTGTTCAGCCAGCATGATTCTTAGTGTCTCGATTATTGTGGATTTCCCAGCACCAGTTTCACCATAAAAAGCGATGGTAAAAATATCCCATTCCGAATCATTTTTATACTTGGTGATATTGTCCTTAATATCTTTTTGGATACCTCGCAAAATTTTGCTAGCACTTGCCTTTTCCCGCGATACATCATCATTACTTCGGGAGCTGCCAAGCATATTTAAAATACTGTCAACCTCACCCAAAACATTCAAATATATGGTTTTGGGTGATTTTAGATCAAGTTGCATTTGTAGATACCCATTTCATTTGATGTTTTTTTTCGGTTATGCAATTGATTAATCAGGCTACCAATTGCCTGCAATGGCGACAAGCTGGATAATGTGCGGTTGACGCTGAGTTCTTCGTTACCACAAACTGGACATTGGGCTGGTGCGCCGAACAAAACATCCGAGCGAAAGGTTTGGCTGGTTTCCAAGCCGCATTGTGGACAGGAAAAGGTCAGGTTTCCGGCAGAAAATGACATGTAACACCCTCATTGTATAGACTATAACTACAAAAAATATTTTGATTATAATATCAAGAATTGAGCGGGCAGCCGCAGGCAATAGCGGTCGCGTGATTTTTGCCGGTTGTTGAGGCTGACTGGGTTGTCCTAAACAAGCTTTCAGAAAAAATAGCGACACCCCGCATTAAAAACGGCACAAATCCCCCAATTTACCCATCAGACTAGATGTGTGCGTAACTTTTAAAGCCCCGTTGCCGCATTGTTGGCACGAGGGCGGCGCAATGATGGCATCACTGCGCTGTTTGATGACCACGCTCCAGCCACAAGATGGGCAAGTGTACTTAAAATAGGGCTTTCTTGGCGGCATACACATAAAGTTCTGTTCCGGTCATTTTTTGGCAAGCACAGCCTGTTGTGCCAAATAGTTGCTGAGTTTGCCCATCAACGCTTCATGCAGGTCGGTGGGGCTGATGATGTGCACATGCGGCAGCCAATATTGGATCAGCGGCAAGATTTGTTCGTCATGGGC
>CAJAWH010000072.1 GCA_903945605.1 uncultured Methylococcaceae bacterium
CAACAACAAAGCCACCTCACCGGTTTTTGTGATGGGGAAAAACGCCAACAACTGATTGCGTTGTTCTGCCAGCCCCCTGCACCCACGCCCAGCCCAGCGTTTCAAGTGACCGGCCACGTCAGCGCCAATATGGATCAGGCGGCTTATAACCATGCCTTTGAGCGTATCCAATACTATCTAAAAGAAGGTGATTGCTACCAAGTCAACCTGACCCAACGCTTTGCCGCCCCTTGCCGAGGTGATCCGTGGCAGGCCTACCAGCGTTTGCGCCAACTTAACGCCGCACCGTTTGCCGCTTACCTAAATTTGCCCGATGTGCAAGTGCTCAGCTCCTCGCCAGAACGGTTTTTAAAGCTGTGTGATGGTCAGGTGGAAACCAAGCCCATTAAAGGCACCCGACCGCGCAAGCCTGATTTACTGGCAGACCAGCAACAACTGGCGCAATTGCAGCACAGCCCCAAAGACCGCGCTGAAAACTTGATGATTGTTGATTTGTTGCGTAATGACTTAGGCAAAACCTGCCGCAAAGGCTCGGTGCGCGTACCCAGCCTGTTCGCCATTGAAAGCTACGCCACCGTGCATCATTTGGTCAGCACTGTCACCGGCATACTGGCAGACGACCAACAAGCGGTGGACTTGTTAAAAAGCTGTTTTCCGGGCGGCTCTATCACCGGCGCGCCCAAAATCCGCGCCATGCAGATTATTGAAGAACTCGAACCACACCGGCGCGGCCTCTATTGTGGTGCTATCGGTTATATCAGCTGTGATGGCAACATGGATACCAATATTGCCATACGCACCCTAGTGCATTCGCATGGCAGTATCCGCTTTTGGGCGGGTGGCGGCATAGTGCATGACTCGATTGCTGCTGAAGAATACCAAGAATGTTTCGACAAGGCCGCCGCCCTGCTGGCATTGTTAAAACAATACTCAGTGGTATGAATGTTATCCACGTCATTAAGCTGGGTGGCAGCCTTACCCACAACACCCTGCTGACCGATTGCCTTGACCAACTCGATAAACACTATCAGGACACCGATGTGGTGGTGGTGCCCGGCGGCGGGGCGTTTGCCGACCAAGTGCGGCTGGCCCAACAGCACTGGCGCTTTGATGACCGCAGCGCCCATTGCATGGCGCTGTTGGCTATGCAACAAATGGCCTTGCTGATAACCGGATTAAAACCTGCCTGGCATTTGGCTGGCTCAGTGGTTGCCATCAAGGCAGCGCTTGGACAAGGCAAGCCGGTAGTTTGGTCGCCCGATGTGCTGGAATTGGATAGGGCGGGCATTGCTGCTACGTGGGACATTACCTCGGACAGTTTGGCGGCTTGGCTGGCGGGCAAATTGACTGCGCAAGAATTGCTGTTGATCAAGGCCGCCAAAGTTGACCCACGCTTGACCGTAGCCGAATGGGCAGCACAAGGCTTGTTCGATGCCGCCTTCTGCCACTTTGTCGAACGGGTGAATTACCGTGTGCGGGTTGTTTCGGCTACCGATGGCGACATTTTCAACCGTTAGCAAGCATTACAAAAGCTGCCAACAATAGCTTGGTGGGGCAGAAATTAAGCCAATGGAGAAAAAAACAGGGGAAAATAGGAAACGGGCTTTTCTAGCCGTGCAGGGTACAGCCGGAACAGGCATTGGGAGGCAATCAGAGACCCGTTACAATTAAAAACTGCCTCGCCAGTCGCCGCAAGCAGCGGACAGCCGACGAGGCAGCCAAACTTAATTATCGGTCAGTTTGAATCTTTATTGATTAAAGCTGAACATGCTGAACAAATCACCCACTGCCGGCATATTGGCCGGTACATAAGGGTTAGCGGCTTTTTGTACAGGGTTAGGCAGGTTATCGCGGCTACGCGCGGTCAATGGTTGCAAACCCCAGTTACGTTCGATGAATTTCAACAAAGAAGCGTGGTCGCCATAAGTGTGGTCAACGTTGCCGCCAGCTGTATAGGGAGAAATGGCAATCAAAGGAATCCGTGGGCCATCGCCGAAGAAATCAACCGGTTGGAAGAAACCAGAATCCCAATATCCGCCGCCTTCATCCCAAGTGACAATGAACAGGGTTTCATTGAACAAAGTTGGGTTGCTTTGCAGCTGGGTATAGACTTTATCAACCAAGGCTTCGAACAGGTTCAGTTTAGAACTGGCTGGATGGCCATCGGTAAAGCTGTCAGGCTTCAGATACGATACCGCTGGCAAGTTGCCTTTCGACAAATCGTTAAAGAAGTCTGTTGCATCTTTAATATGCGCTTTGCGCTGGGCAGGGTTGCCCATGATGGATTTGGCGTAGCTGAAAGGATTACAGATATCACAATAGTAATCACCGCTGGTGCCCACCATATACTCCGCCGTGTTCAGTGGTGTGCCGTTGTTAGGCAAACCGTTGGCTACATTGACGGCATAGTTATAACCGCCGCCATAATAAGCCCAACTGATGCTTTTTTCGTTCAATGCGTCACCGATGGTACGCACGCTGGACGGTGGCACCAAAGAACCACTGGTGATGCCTGCATCGGCAATAGCGCCGTTTGCCAAATAACCGGGTTCAACATTGTTGATCAGATAGTATTGGCCGGGGGTGCAGGTGGTTGGGGAGTTGTTTGGCTGCCAAGGCAAAGTCGCCTCATAATCCAAAACCGCTTTTGCCCAGCTGGTATCGCACGATGTCCACGCTTTGTCAGCAGTAAAACCGATAGACGTTGAGCTGCTTGGGGTTGGGTCAACCTGCTTGTTGATTGGTGGCGCAGACAGGGTGACATTGCTTTGGTTGGTATAAGGTGTCCAAGGCATGCCATCACCCGTGCCGATCATTTGATGTTGCACAAAAGTGCCGCCCATAACCGGCTGATGGTAATTGTCACTGATGGTGTATTGGTCAGCCAGTTTTTTCAAAATAGGCGCATCACCTTGCTGGACATTATAGAAGCCCATGGCGTTGCTGGTTGAGCCGTCGTTACGGGCCACACCCACATAAGGATACAAATCGTTCAAGCAACCGCTTGGGTTTTGCTTGGTCGCATTTTGGACATTACAATCAGACTGTTCCCACATGTGGTAGAAACGGTGCACTTGGTCACCAGTGAAACTGTCGTAGGGTAAGTTTTTGCCTTTAATAGGGAATACGGTATTAGGCAAGGCCGCATAGTTGCTGTAACGGGTGTCGTCTTCGTAGCAACCTTGTGGTGGTGTGCCAGCAGGGGCCGCTGGGCAAGCCGTCATGCCTTTGACACCGGTGGTCAGCAAGGGCAGGGCGGTGCTAGGCAGCACAGGTGAGAACAATTGCAGGTTTTTGACTGAAATTGAGGGGGACAAGGGCAGGGAGGCACTGCCTGGTGCGGCGGCAATTTCTTTCAAGGTTGCACCTTGAGAAGGCACGTAGCTAGTATTGGGCACCGGCAAAGTTTTATAAGGCACTTTGTTGCTGGCTGGTTGGCTGATAAAAAAACTGCTTGGGATATTTTTCAGCTGGGCTTGGGCAGCCATACTGGCGTTAGGGCCCGGTGTGCCATCGGCGTTGACAATGCCTTTTGACAACAAGTTGGCAACAGACTGGCCTTTACGAGGCACATAAGTGCCATAAATATTGTCGAAAGTGCGGTTTTCGCCAATCAATATGATGACGTGTTTTATGGGGGTGGCTGTTTGTGGTTGGCTGCTGGCTGCTTGGGCAAAATCTGCCGCTGCCTGACCAGCGAAAAACGCGCTGAACAGTGCCAAGGCAAATGGCTTCAATTTAAATTGTTGTTGAAAAGGGGTTTTCATTTTCCGTCCTGATTGAAGTTTAACAGAGACTGCAAACTACCATTAGAATATGACCATGCAATTACAGTTATATTATAACGGCATGAAATGTAAAACGAATTATTAATAATCATTCGCAAATGGCTTGTTGGCGCCTAAGCTTCCGCCACCTCCATGACCACCTGCGGATTTATGCCAGCAACCAATGTCGGCTATAGCGCCACTTCGCGCCAACTGTTAGCCCCATCCACCGCAATGCTTTTCGGCGGACTTTACCTTAAGTCCTCGCCAACCCGCATTGGCAAAACTTATTCCCCAACAGGGCCAATAGCAACTGTTGCGTAAATAAAAACTTCGTCGTATACTCTAAAGTAGCTTAGTTGAACAAGCTGCAAAACACTTAAAAAAATCCTTTGGAGGTGATTATTATGAAATGGGAAACACCAAGCTTTACTGATTTGCGTTTCGGTTTTGAAGTCACAATGTACATCTACAACCGTTAAGCTGTACCTGATTTAAACGTTAGGGTGGCAAAAAGGGGGTTCGCTAAGAACCCCTTTTTTTTGCCTGTAAACTTTTAATCCCGTATCATTAGCGCACTATTGATCTGTAGGGTGTAGCCATGAAAATAAGAGTGTTAGGGGCGGGGGCTGGCGGGGGCTTTCCGCAATGGAACTGCAATTGCCATAATTGCCACCGTTTGCGCCACCAGCAAATGCAGGGGACTGCACGCACCCAGTCATCCATTGCGGTCAGCACCGATAACCGCAACTGGCTGCTGTTTAACGCCTCGCCGGACATACGGGCACAGTTGGAAGCTTTTCCCGCCATCCAGCCTAAAGACGGCATCCGCGACACCGGCATTAAGGCGATTGTTTTGATTGATAGCCAAATTGACCATACTACAGGGCTGTTAATGTTGCGTGAAGGCAAGCCACTAGATATTTATTGCACGGAGATGGTAAAAGATGACCTGACCACGGGATTTCCGGTGTTTAACATGTTATCGCATTATTGCTCGGTCAACCATCACCCGCTACCCATTGACGGCAGCAGCTTCACCGTGCCGGGCATTGACGATATCCGCTTGTATGGCCAAGCCCTAAAAAGCAAGGCGCCACCCTACTCGCCGCACCGTCATGACCCGCACGAGGGCGACAATGTCGGCATCATCATTGAGCAAATTTCCACCGGTAAAAAAGTGTTTTACTCGCCCGGTTTGGGGGAGATTGAAGCGCACGTCATGGATGCTATGCAAGCGGCTGATTGCGTGATGGTTGACGGCACATTTTGGACAGATGATGAGATGGTCGCACAAGGCATCAGCCACAAATTTGCACGCGATATTGGTCATTTGCCGCAATCGGGTACTGGCGGCATGATAGAGGTTTTAGACAGCCTTGGCAAAATGGGCGAAAAACGTAAAATACTGATCCATATCAACAACACCAACCCTATTTTGGATGACGCGTCAGCCGAACGGCAAATTCTGACTGAAGCAGGCATTGAAGTGGCTTATGACGGTATGGAAATCGACTTGTAAGCCCTAATTAAAAACCAGATAATTTTTTGCCACCACCTGACAACAACTAATAATACAAGGAGGCAGTCATGCCCCAAACAGACAATCAAGCTTGGACACGCGAAGCCTTTGAAGCCACCCTGCGCGGCATGGAAAAGTACTACCACATCCATCACCCTTACCATGTATTGATGAATGAAGGCAAATTGACCAAAGCCCAGTTACAAGGCTGGGTCGCCAACCGCTTTTATTACCAAGTGTCCATCCCGCTGAAAGATGCCAACATCCTCGCCAATTGCCCTGACCGTGAAACAAGGGCCTTGTGGATTCAGCGGATACTTGACCATGATGGTCACCCGGGTGATGTCGGTGGCATTGAGGCTTGGATACAACTGGGCATTGCCGTGGGCTTGAGCCGTGAAGAGATTACCTCGTTAAAACATGTGTTGCCCGGCGTGCGTTTTGCCGTGGATGCCTATGTCAATTTTGCCCGCCGGGCCGATTGGCACGAGGCCGCCAGCTCATCGTTGACCGAATTGTTCGCCCCCAAAATACACCAGCAACGGCTGGACAACTGGCCGGAACATTATCCTTGGGTGGAAATAGAAGGTTACAATTATTTCCGCAAGCGTCTGACCGAAGCCCGCCGCGATGTGGAGCATGGTCTGGCCATCACCTTGGATTGGTACAAAACCCGCGAACAACAAGAACGTATGGTGCAAATCTTACAGTTCAAATTGGATGTGTTATGGACAATGGCCGATGCCATGTATATGGCCTATATTAACGATATGCCCCCCTACTTTACTATTAAAGCTTAAGCCAAGCCAACAAAGGCAGGAGCACTTATGCAATGGTCGGAAGTGATGGATAGCCCCTATTTTAAAGACTTACCGTTTAAGATAGAGCTAAACCGCTATGGGAAAATTGAAATGACCCCCGCCTCCAACAAGCATGGCCGCTTGCAGCTGCATTTAGGTGCGTTGTTGCAACGCAAGCTCAAAAAAGGCGAAGCCATGACCGAATGCTCCATCCAAACCACAGAAGGCGTTAAGGTTGCTGATGTGGCGTGGTGTTCCAAAGCCTTTATCAAACAATACGGCTACCAGACCCCCTACCCAAGCGCCCCCGAACTGTGCATAGAAGTGGTTTCACCCGCCAATTCCAAGCAAGAAATGCACGAAAAAGTGCAATTGTACTTACAGGCAGGTGCGGAAGAAGTCTGGATTGTTTGGGAAAACGGCCTGATCGATTACCATGCCAAAACCGGACAACTGACCGCTTCCAATTTTGGCGTGATCGTCAAACTGCCTGCCCAATGGCCTTTAAGCCGCCAATCATTTCAATAATTTCGGAACTGCCATGAGCCTTAACCCCGACCAACCGATCAAGTTCTCGCCCACCCATCGCCTACAATGGGAAGAAGCCCAGCAAAAGTTTGTCATACTCTATCCGGAGGGGCTGGTCGAGCTTAACCAAAGTTCAGCGGAAATATTGAAATGTTGCGATGGTACACTGGCACTTGCCCAAATCATTGCCACGTTGGAAGAAAAATTTGCCACCCGTGGCTTGGCTGATGACATCACCGCGTTTTTGGAGGTCGCCCTACACAATGGCTGGATTGCACAATAACATGACCACTCTGACCCCGCCCCGCTGGTTACTGGCTGAACTCACCTACGCTTGCCCCTTGCAATGCCCGTATTGTTCCAATCCGGTGGACTATGCCCACTATAAAACCGAGTTAAGCACCGATGACTGGAAGCGTGTGCTGACCCAGGCGCGGCAAATGGGCGCGGTGCAACTGGGCTTATCCGGCGGCGAACCGTTGACGCGCCAAGACCTGCCGGAACTGGTGCAACACGCTAGAGCATTGGGCTATTACTCCAACTTGATCACTTCTGGTTATGGCATGACCGAAGCGAAAATAATTGAGCTAAAAGCGGCTGGGCTGGATCATATCCAAGTCAGCATCCAAGCCAGCAACCAACAGCTTAATGACCATATTGCCGGCACCGAATCCTTTGTGCATAAAAAGCAGGTGGCCCATTGGGTCAAGCAACACGGCTACCCCATGGTGCTGTGCGTGGTGCTGCACCGCGACAATATCGGGCAGATGGCGGATATATTGGCAATGGCTGAAGAGTTGGGCGCGGATTATTTGGAATTGGCGAACACCCAATATTATGGCTGGGCCCATCTCAACCGGGATTTGTTATTGCCCACTAAGGCACAGTTTGAACAAGCCGAAGCAATTGCCCAAGCCTATAAAGAAAAAGTGGCCGGCAAAATGAAAATTTATTATGTAGTGCCCGATTTTTATGAAGACCGGCCCAAAGCCTGCATGAACGGCTGGGGCAGCACCTTTTTGACCATCGCCCCCGACGGCACAGCGCTACCCTGCCATTCCGCCCGCCAATTGCCCGGCTTGGACTGCCCTAACGTCAATGATTACAGCATTGCAGAAATATGGAACGACTCCAAAGCATTCAATTTTTTTCGTGGTGATGATTGGATGAAAGAACCTTGCCGTAGCTGTGACGAAAAAGCCAAGGATTTTGGCGGTTGCCGCTGTCAAGCCTATTTGCTGACCGGCGATTTATATGCCACTGACCCGGTATGTAGCAAATCCACCCAACGCGGCGTTATCCGACAAGCCATAGAAAGCGCACAGCAGTGTGTCGGATCAGGCACAGAAAAACCGTTGGTGTTCCGCAACAATAAAAATTCCAAAGCGTTATCCAGCCCTATTTAGCCGCCCTGTATATTGCAGGTGTCGGCAACATTTTCCCTAACCCGACATGCACTATGGCTCATCCTAAAAAACTTTTTTTATTGTTGCTGGTTGGTTGCCTGATGCTAATGGCGGCAGCTCAGGTATCCGCCCGCAGCCACCATGCGGGGCAAGCCCAAGCCCCCTTGCAATGCGTTGCGTTTAGCCCTTATGTGGGCAATATCAATCCCGATTATGGCCCGCCCCCCTCAGCGGCACTGATTGATAAGCTGTTGGACAGCTTGGTCAAGCACACCCCATTCCGATGCATTATGACCTATGGCGTGCTGAACGGCCTTGATCACACCTTTGCCGCCGCCAAAGCCCGAAAAATGAAGGTGGTCGCCATTTTATGGATTGATAAGGACAGTGCCGTCAATAGCCAGTCCATAAGTGAAGGCATAAAACAAGCCAAGGCTTACCCGGACACCATTATCAAACTCAGTTGCGGTTCGGAAGTCCGCACCCGCCACGGCTATGCTTATGATGGCGAGATAAGCCGCTGCTTAAGCAGTCTGCGCCAAGCTGGCATCAAGCAACCGCTTACCACCATCGATACCTGGTGGGAATGGTGCAACCGCACTATGCCTTGTGGGCAAACCAGTTTTGCTGCCCAAGTCGATTGGATCGGCATCAATGTTTTTCCTTGGTGGGAAAGCGTCCATTCCAGCTTGCATACCTGCATCCCTGCCGAAAAGGCGGCGGATTTCCATATTGCCAGAATGGCAGAGGTGCAGCGCACCTACCCCGGCAAAACAGTGGCCATGACCGAATTTGGTTGGCCCAGTGGGCCGGAGGCCTATATTGGGGTTAACAAAAACACCCGGGAACGTTGTGCCGTCGCAGGCAAAAAAAATCAGGCCAAGGTGTTGCAAGCCACTTTTAACAAACTGATCCAAAAAGGCTGGTCAGGCACCGCGTTTGAAGCATTCACCGAAAATTGGAAACCCGCCAGCGAAGGCAATGTCGGGCAATATTGGGGACTATGCCAAGGTGCGCCACCTTATAATTGCATCCCCCCTTTGACGATTACTGGCAAAAAAACATCAGCAAGCCAGTAGCTGGTCAGATTGTTTACTGGCATTGCACTTCAGAGTTGAATCCGCCCCTAATTTTAAAATTAAACCGGTAATATTAGCGTATAATTTCCGCCATTGGTTGGTCGCCCCTATATCATACGCCGTCATGGATTAATGCAAACTGGGCAAAAACCTACGCCGCCGCTTGTCCGCACGCACCGAAAGACGAGTACGAACGCTCATTTTAGCCTAGCCATTGACCCCATACCCGCGATTTGCCGCCAGACCGTTGCACTAGCCGAATCCAACACCTAATCATAATCGACTTTTGTTTTTGCCCGTCAATGCCAAATTTTAAGCTTATCTTGCCCATTGCGTTATGGATGGCAATGTGGCTGCTGCCTTGCGTTAGCCACGCCCGCCACGCCGCTATTTTGATAGATGCCAGCAACGGCAAGGTTCTCCACGAAACTGATGCCACCCATGCTTGGTATCCCGCTTCGCTGACCAAAGTCATGACCCTGTACATGACATTTTCCGCTTTAAATGATGGTTCATTGCATCTTAATGACATGCTCACCACCTCCCCCTATGCGGCAACCCAACCCAACAGCAAACTGGGGCTTCGGACTAACGAAAACTTAACCGTGGAGGAAGCCATTTTGGCGGTGATAACCCGTTCAGCCAACGATGCCGCCGTGGTCTTGGCAGAACATATAGGCGGTAGCGAAACTAATTTTGCCGTAAAAATGACCACTAAAGCCCATGAACTGGGCATGTTCGACAGCCATTTCATGAATGCGACTGGCCTGCCGCATGACTGGCAAGTGACCACACCACGCGACATGGCATTGCTGGCCTGGAAAACCCAACGCCATTTCCCACAATATTACCCTTATTTTTCTGCCCATAGCCTTCATTTTAGAGGCCGCGAATGGCCTGGCATCAACAAATTCACCGCCCACTACCCCGGCGCAGAAGGCATGAAAACAGGCTTCACCTGTGGTTCCGGCTACAACTTGATCTCATCCGCCACACAAAATGGCCGCCGCCTGATAGGTGTGGTCATGGGCGGCATGACCAGTGGCGAACGCTACCAATTGATGACCCGATTGATGGACAATGGCTTTGAAAATCCGTATGGCAACGGACAAAGCATCATGTCCATGCACAACAATTTTTCCGGCTTGCCGCCTTACCAACTCAGCTGCGGCAATCATGCCTCAGAAGCAGTAGGCAGCTACCCCGTCAGCCACCACACCCGCCACATAGGCCACCCTGCCAAACATAAGGCGACCGTCAGAAATAGCCATTATGCCTCCCCAGCACGCCCGTTAGTCTTGGCTGCCCATAGCCACCATGCCCTTATCAGCAAACATAAAGCGGCGGCGCCCGCCAAATTCCAGAGTAAGGGAAACAGCAAAAAAACACGCTATTTAGGTATTGCCCGTCGTTAACACGGCTTTTTGTCCAAACAAAGGCTAAAAGCCGCTTGCGCAAGCATCAAAGTCATGGTGGTCGGATACAATAAATAATGTTCTGGCCAGTGCAGGCTAAGCAATACTATGGGCATCAGCAGCCAAGGCTGCAACACAACGGAACTGGCCTGATAGCGCCGCATTTGTTGCAAGGTTTCCGTGTCAATCTTATCGGCTTGGGCTATGAGGTAAAGCGCCATAAAACTGGCGATAAACACAAAATACAACGGATAAGCAAAAAACATCGGCGAGTCGTCTTTAAATTCAGGTTTCCAAGTGGCAAACCAAACCAATAACGTGGCAGCCGAAAAAATATCGTAGCATAACTGCGTAGGCACTTTTTTTGATAGCAGGGCTATCAGGCTTGCCACAGCGATACCCATGCCAAGATCATAAACAACAGGCGAAATTAGGTCTGCTTGCCAAGGGCTTCCCGCCTGCACCAAAAAACACAAACCCAGACTTGATACGATAAAAACCAACATGGCAACTCCCTATTGTTACGGATATGAAGCAGAGTGGCGGGCTTGGCCGGTTATTGCTTATCCACAGCGGTACATCAGCCAACATGATGCCCAACAAGCACTTACCAACCCCTGACCCATCCGCATAAAAATAACTAACCAATTAATTATTAAGCACTTTAGTTATCGTATAAAAACACTACAAAGTAACAAACCGATAGCAGGCACGGTCACTTAGCTCCTTTATCCAGACACTACCCACAGACTTATCCACAGGCTATGTGGAAAACCCGATAACCCCTTGAATTAAGCAAGCCAAGATTGTTTTTCTAATGTTAAAATTAGCACAGACCCTAATGTACTGAAAACAACTGTTGTTGACAATCCTCTTAAATCGTTGGCCGAAAAAGCCTGCCACATCAACCCCACAGATAACCAGGAAGAACAGATGATAAGTATTAAACAGCCCAAACGACTATTGCTTTGCCCTATCGTCCTCGTGGTGGCAACAACGGCTTTGCAAGGCTGCGCCACCACGCCCGATGCCAGTTATCCTGACGATCAATGGCAAGGTTGGAACAGAAGCTTTCAGTCATTTAATAATGGTGTTGATGACTATGTGCTCAAACCCTTGGCAAAAGGCTACCAATGGTTGACCCCTGACCTAGTCGATCAAGGTGTCACCAACGTATTCAGCAACATGGATGATATCGGTGTCACCATCAATGATTTTTTACAATTAAAATTCAGCCAAGGCGCATCTGATACCGGTCGCTTGGTGGTCAACTCCACGCTGGGGTTGGTGGGCATGTTCGATGTTGCCGAATTGATGACCCTACCCAAACATGACGAAGACTTTGGCCAAACCTTAGCGGTATGGGGAATGCCATCAGGCCCCTACTTGGTATTGCCATTTTATGGCCCAAGTTCACCACGGGACACTTTAGGCTTGGTTGGCGATGCCCTGTTTAACCCGCTGACTTATGTTTCAATCTTTGGTGACACCGCGGCCAATTATGCGACATATAGCGCCAAAGCCCTAGAGGTGATTGACCGGCGTGCTGATCTGTTGACCTCAGAAAAAATTCTGACCGAAGCCAGTGTGGATCGTTACGAATTCATTAAAAACACCTACCGCCAACATCAGAAATACCTGATTAATGACGGCAAGACCACTGACGATATC
>CAJAWH010000073.1 GCA_903945605.1 uncultured Methylococcaceae bacterium
AAAGGCGAGTTGTTGCCCTTTATCCGTTTTATCTGTAGCGAATTGATAGCAACTTACGAAAAGGTAATACATAATCTTACTGTTAGGCATTAAGCCATGGCAGCGGAATCAACCCGGCTAAATATTTAAGGTTTCATGGCGACCTTCAAACACAATCAAGTGCTTGTAAGTGAGCGTAGGGCATCCTGCCATCAGACCAATCTGCCTGATTAAAAATTGTGCTATGAAAACAATCACGTTAAAAATAGACGACAACGTTAACGATAATTTTTTATGGCTATTAAAGCATTTCTCAGACAATGAACTAAGAATTTTAGAGCAAGCCGAATATGTCGATGATGACGCCTATCTAAGGTCAATCGAGGGCATGGTGCAAAACATTTTGGACGCCCGAAGCGAACCTATGGAAAATGCCAAGCCGTTGGAACAACTGGATTGGTGATGTATAAAATAGTTTTCATGTCGTAGGCGCAGAAGGATGTAAAGAGGCTATCTTCCAGCGGATTGAAAGAAAAAACACGGCAATTGATTGAAATTATTAAAAACAATCCCTACCAATATCCGCCAGAATATGAGATAACCAATAAGACATAATATCCTTACTTCACCTGCTTTAAGTTTCAAAAATAGTCAACTATTCAAAAATATTTGAACAACTTGGCTAGCATCAAATAAAACAGATTAAAAATGGCTACACATAAAAAACCACTGGCATTTTTTCTTGCAATATCTGGTAATTTGGCATTTGCCGCCGCCAATGTTGCGCTAGGCATTAACAAATATGTCAAAAACAGGGACTTTGATATTGTCATTTATCACTCTGGCTTAGATGAGCGTGATGAGCAGGCTTTTCTAAAAATCCCCAATGTCACGTTGCAACCGTTTGCTTTTTCGGAAGATTTGGTTAATGCCTTGCTGGAGGAAATACCTGAAATATCAAGGTTTAGAAGCAAAGATCACCTAATGACCTTATGTCATTTTGAGATATTTTCCTTGTTGTCAACGTACAATAATGTGGTTTGGTTGGATGCCGACATTGCAATTCAAGCAGACATTGGCGATATTATAAATTACGCACCTTTTGGCATAACATTGGACACGCCTTGGATTGTGCAAGACCAGTTCACTTTGCCCATTGAGGGGTATCGTATGGAGGTGCCAAGCTATTGTGCTGCCATTATTGTTGTGAATGACAGCTTGCCTTACGAAAAAATATATGATTGGTGCTATTCAAAAACAATGGAGCTTTCCCGATTTCTTATAAATGCCGATCAATCAATTATTAATATCGCTATTCAACAGTTTAAAATCGGTGTGAATATTATGCCATTAGATATTTGGCAATGCATTTCTTGGAAAAAAGAGGCAAATATAGCCAATATTGTCCATTTTGGCAGTAAGGAAAAAGTCTGGAATGACAACAATATTTGTTGCGCTTTTCCCGAATGGTATCGCACCCATTTGGAGTGGTTGGCTTTAGGAGGCAATGATTTTGATAATAAAAATATCAACCCCAAAAATATTTTGCATGAATTAAGGGAACTTGAAAAACTAAGGAATAAAAAAAATAAACTAAAACAAAAAATAATAAAATTTTTTAAATCTTAGCAAATTTTAATCATTAAACCATACAACATCTATTTCCTATAAAAGCAGCAGCCCCACCCAAATGAACAATAATTCAGTTTTGAATGAACTCAAAACATATCGTGATCAGACTTTTAGCGCGTCTTATCGGAATGTGCGTGGGCGTGAAATAAAAAACAGCCCGCTCAAATTTTTTTCCGTTTTTAAGGTATTTGAACGGCTATCCAACAAATTATTTTTGGAATTCAAAAAGCGCGCACTGGTCTCTGAATTTAATGGCACAAACCCCTTTAAAGAAACTAAGGACAAGCTATATCTTGCCATCCGCATCACGGGGGGCATTGGTGATGCGGTTTGTATTGCACGCTGGATAAATCAAGTTAAACAGTGCTTTGGTGAGTCAGTCGTTATTGATGTTTTTTTTACATCGCCTGAATTGACGCGTTTTATCTTACTGTCTGCAGGGGTGCGAGGCGTTTTTAGTGACCTTATCTTTAGGCGTGTTAGCCTTGGCTATGATGTTTATTTAATAGCCAATCAATTTATTACACCCTACGGATTTGAATTTAATTATCAACGTATTGTTACTATCGCGCCCAAGTTTGTTGCCTTTTTAAACAACATTATAGAGTCACAATTGCCATACCAACGGTATATTGACCATCACCCTAGGTTAGATGGCTTGTTTGCGGATGTGGTTGTAGCAAACGGATTAAACCGTAAAGATTTTTTATCTGTTATCTCAGGATTTGACCGACCGGATTCCTTTTTACCCATTGAGTTGCCAGATATTGCGTTTTTGGAAGAAATTGGCTTGGGTAGCAGCAAATATATAACTATTCATGATGGCTGGGATGCTAATTTTAGGATTTCTGTGGATAGACCCACAAAATCTTTTCCAATAGATGGTTTTACCGATACCGTTGCACTGATCAAGCAGCGTTATCCTCAAGTTAAAATTGTCCAACTGGGCGGTGGCACAGGTGAGGACATTGCCGGTGTTGATGTCAATTTACGCGGCAAAACAAGCTTTGAACACTCATCGCTTATCCTGAAACAAGCTGTTGCACACATAGATACGGAGTCTGGGTTGGTGCATTTGGCGACCACGTTGGGCACACCTTGTATAGTCATATTCGGTCCAACTAATTTTGATTATTATAGTTATCAAGAAAACTATAATATTAAGCCAAAAGAATGTGGCAATTGTATGTGGGTTACGGACACGTGGATGGAGTCCTGTCCGCTGCAGTATACACAACCCAAATGCACGCAATCTATAACGCCTTCAGATATATTATCTGAAATTAATAAGATTATGGCAAGCAAATGATTGCCAATATTGAATGATAAAAGAATTTTTTATACTTAATTATATAATTCCGTCATGTTTTCAATCTACAATCTGATCAAATTAAGGTAAGTTATAATTTAACACAATGAAGCCTAACAATATCATCATCAGCACCCGTGCCAATAAAATCGGCGATGTCATTTTGTCCTTGCCTTTGGCGGCCTTGTTGAAGCAACGTTTTCCTGGCATAGTTATCGGCTTTATGGGCACTGACTATACCCGTATGATCATTGAAGCTTGCGCCCATGTTGATGTGTTTATTGACGAACAGGATTTTTTGCAGCAACCGGTTAGGCTAAATGGCTTGCCGCCCGAATGTATTGTCCATTCGATTGCCTTGCCACATATTGCCAGACGCGCCAAACAATTGCATATACCTTTGCGCATTGGGACTAGCAGACGGTTTTACCATTGGCTAACCTGCAACCGTTTTGTTTGGCTGAACCGGAAAAATTCGCCTTTGCATGAAGCGCAATTGAACATCCAAATGCTCAAGCCCTTTGCCATCACAACGGCCTTATCGCTACCCGATATTGCTGATTTGTTTGGTTTGTCTGAGTCAAGTTTTTTGCCCCCGCCGGGGCTGTTTGTTGATGCCACAAAATTTAAGCTGATTATTCATGCCAAATCGGGGGGCAGCGCCCATGAGTGGCCTTTGGATCATTATATCAACCTTATTAAGCAATTGGACGTAGAATGTTTCCAAATTTTTATTTCCGGCACAGAGGACGAGCGGATGGCTTTGCAGCCTTTGCTGGATGCCGTGGGCGACAAAGTGACCGACATTATTGGCTCATTAAACCTGCCTGACTTTATGGGGCTGATTGCCGCGAGTGATGGCTTAGTGGCTTGCAGCACCGGCCCGTTACATATTGCCGCCGCGTTGGGTAAACATGCTTTTGGCATTTATGCACCGGCGCGGCCTATTTTCCCCCAACGCTGGGGGCCTATTGGCAAAAAAGCCCACGTTTTTGTGCTGGAAAAGAAATGTAATGCCTGTAAAAAACCCGGTACGCCTTGTTTATGCATCCAGTCCATTCAACCCAACACCATTAAAAACGCCTTGGATTTGGCTTATTCACAAAAATTTAATATCTAACCCCTTTCTTAGACCGCAAATGGATAGTCCTCGCATACTGATAACCAAAACCACCCAATTAGGGGATGTTGTCATTAGCTTGCCGATGGCTGCTTGCCTTAAACAGCATTTTTCAGGCTGTGCGGTATTTTTTTTGACCCAAGGCCGAACTAAAGATGCCGCCGCCCGCTGCCTGGATGTTGATGCCGTTTATGAAATGCCACAAACGTTTGATGAGTTGGTGGCCTTATTGGTGGGTTTGCGCTTGGATGTGTTCATACAGGCCAATACCTCCCGGCATTTGGCGGAAGCGGCTAAGGCGGCGCGGATACCCATGCGTATCGGGTCTGCTTTCCGTTGGTATAACTGGCCACTGTGCAGCCATCGTGTGGCAATATCCCGAGGTTATAGGCATTTAAACAAACGCTTGCTGGACTTGCAATATTTGCAGCCGCTGGGTGTTGCTGTGCCCGCTATGGACAGGCTAGCTGCTTTATATCGCTTTTCGCAACAAGATGCATCCGTTATCATCGCCAGACTTGGGCTTAATTTAACTAAGCGGCGGATAATTTTACACCCTACCTTAATCACCTCTAGAATACATCAATGGCCTTTAGAGTCCTTTCAGGCATTGATGGATGCGTTTGACCCCAGCCTGTATCAATGGGTTATTACCGGCACACAGGCGGATAGGGAATATATTGGTGGGTTGCTGGCCACTCACGACGCGGTTGATATGGTGGATTCAGTGGGACAGTTGTCCTTAGATGAGTTGGTCACGCTGATGCAAAATTGTCACGGAATCGTTGCGGGTAGCACTGGGCCGCTGCATTTGGCGGCGGCATTGGGTGTCAACACCCTAGGGTTCTACCAAGCTAATGTGGCAGTGCAGAAACGCTGGGCGGCGGTGGGCCGCTCGGTCACTGTGTTACAAAGCAATACCGTTTGCCAAGGCGACAAATCCGGCAGCCATTGCCCTTGTGTTAAAAATATTACCGTAACGCAAGTTGCTGATGTTATAGCGGCTTGGTTTGAAAAGTAAGCAAAGCCATTAATCACTAGGGTGTATTCGCCGCAGGCAATACGTCATCAACGCAGTCTAGGATAACATTTCATGCAATCTAGCCCACCTTGCTTGCTAAACAGTACCCGCCAGTTTCAACACCAGCCCGGCAACCAACACCGATTGTAAAATGCCCACGCCCACCACCCAACGCACCAAGTCGGCTTTGGTTTCGGCAAGGTCTCGTTTCAATTCGGAGCGCACCAACTCTATTTTTAGTTCGGTCTCTTTGATGCGTGAGTCCAAGTCTTTGTTGGTCACCAACTTATCCAGATCATATTCGTGCCGTGCCTGCTCCAAGGCGGTGTCAATTGCCTTGGTGATGGTTGCCACCTGGGCGGCGGCCTGTGGCTCGGGTATGCCGGCTTCTTTCAGCTGGGCGACCAGTGCGTATGTGTCAATGGCTAAGGTGGTCATTGGGTTACCTATGGATGTTTGTATGGTTATATTGGGTTGATTATACCGCCTAAACAGTACCCGCCAGTTTCAACACCAGCCCGGCAACCAACACCGATTGTAAAATGCCCACGCCCACCACCCAACGCACCAAGTCGGCTTTGGTTTCGGCGATTTCTTTCCTTACAGTTTCGATATCGCGTTTCAATTCGGAGCGCACCAACTCTATTTTTAGTTCGGTCTCTTTGATGCGTGAGTCCAAGTCCTTGTTGGTCACCAACTTGTCCAGATCATATTCGTGCCGTGCCTGCTCCAAGGCGGTGTCAATTGCCTTGGTGATGGTTGCCACCTGGGCGGCGGCCTGTGGCTC
>CAJAWH010000074.1 GCA_903945605.1 uncultured Methylococcaceae bacterium
CAAAGATGTAACGTGGTTTTAAACCAGTTTTAACTCAGCTACTACCGAACAAATCACATGCCCCCTAAATTGATCACTTAATGGAATAAGCGGTCACTTTAGACAAATACGCACTAATTGATTAGCTGATGTTAGGCAAAAAGCTATCGGCTTGTAGGGCGACCCATGCCGGATTGCGGCGGGTAATCGCGGCCGGGCATAGCCCGCCCCTACACCAAGTGGGGCCAGTTAAAGCCTTAGGTTCCCTGAGCGTAGTCGAGCTAGGGCTTGCCATGAGCGTAGCCGAAGGGAATGGCAACCTGGCAAAATGTGCCGGCACACCATTGGATTGATGCGTGGCTTCGGCTACGCTCAGCCAACGTGCCGCGTAACATCAGTGATTAATCCGTAATCAAGGCAGGTCAGGTAAAGGCGAAAATCAAATTCCAGTTGATGGTAGTCAGGCTGCATGTATTCGCATAACTTGTAAAAAGCTTTGTTATGGTCTTTTTCGCGCAGATGTGCCAATTCATGTACGACTATCATGCTGAGGAATACTGCTGGGGCTTGTTTGAATGCCGAACCAATGCGTATTTCATGTTTGGCCTTCAACTTGTTGCCTTGCACACGCGACACAAAGGAATGCAGCCCTAATGCCTGATGCACGGTGTCAATTTTGTCATCAAAAACCACTTTACTGAGCGGGCTAGATTGCCGTAAGTATCTGTTTTTTAAATCCGTAGTGTAGGCATACAAGGCTTTGTCGGTACGGATATCATGAGGGTTGGGGTATTTTTTCAGCAAAATACCCGCTAATCGTCCGTCCTCAATCAGCTGTTGCACTGATTCAGTGACTTGCCCCGAATAGCCCGCCAAATATTTTAAGTCCGGCATATCCTGCCCAGTATGACTGGTTTAGTGCTTCGGGCGCATGTGCGGGAACAGCAGCACATCACGGATGGAAGGGGCGTCGGTGAACAGCATGACCAAGCGGTCAATACCGATACCTTCACCAGCGGTTGGTGGCATTCCGTGTTCTAGTGCGGTGATATAGTCAGCATCAAAGTGCATAGCTTCGTCATCACCAGCTTCTTTATCTTCCACTTGCTTTTGGAAACGTGCTGCTTGGTCTTCGGCATCGTTCAATTCGGTGAAGCCGTTGGCAATTTCCCGTCCGCCGACAAAGAATTCAAAACGGTCAGTGACATGGGGGTCAATGTCATTGCGCCGTGCCAACGGGGACACTTCCACCGGATAGGCGGTGATAAAGGTCGGCTGCATCAAACGGCTTTCGACGGTTTTTTCAAAAATTTCTATTTGTATTTTGCCTAGGCCGTAACTGTCTTTTACCGGAATCCGTAAGTTTTCCGCCACTGCCGCCGCCGCTTCGCGGCTAGCCAAATTTTCGGCGGTCAAGTCAGGGTTAAAATGCAAGATGGACTCCACCACTGTCATGCGCTGGAAAGGTTTGCCAAAATCGTAGTCTTCACCTTGATAGTGGATGGCGGTATGCCCGACCACCTCTTCGGCAATGCCGCGCAACATGGCTTCCGTCAAGTCCATCAAGTCGTGATATTCGGCATAGGCTTGGTAGAATTCCAGCATGGTGAATTCAGGGTTATGGCGGGTCGATAAGCCTTCGTTGCGGAAGTTGCGGTTAATTTCAAACACCCGCTCAAACCCCCCCACCACCAAGCGTTTTAGGTATAGCTCGGGGGCTATACGCAAAAACATGTCCATATCCAAGGCATTGTGGTAAGTGGTGAACGGACGCGCAGTTGCACCTCCTGGTATGACTTGCATCATGGGTGTTTCCACTTCCAAAAACTGCCGCTCGGTCAGGAAATGACGAATGTAAGCGACAATTTTTGAGCGGATAAAGAAAGTGTTGCGCGATTCTTCGCTCATAATCAAATCCAAATAGCGCTGGCGGTATTTGATTTCCTGATCGGCAATCCCGTGGAATTTTTCCGGCAACGGGCGCAGTGCTTTGGTCAGCAAGCGGATACTGTCAACTTTTACGCTCAGCTCATCAGTCTGGGTTTTGAACAACACGCCCTCGACACCAATGATGTCACCAATGTCCCACTTTTTGAATTGCTCATTGTAAATGCCTTCAGGGAGTGCATCACGGGTCACATAAAGCTGTATTTTTCCTGACATGTCTTGGATATGGCAAAAGCTGGCCTTGCCCATGACCCGGCGGGTCATAATGCGCCCAGCCAGCTTGACACGGAATGGCACCGATTCCAGCTCTTCTTTGCTTTTTTCAGCGTATTCGGCAAGCAATTCCCCAGCTACGACATTACGGCGGAAATCAGTGGGGAAGGCAATGCTTTGTTCACGCAATTCGTGGAGTTTGCTGCGGCGCTGGCGGATTTGTTCTTGTTCGTCTTGTTGTTGTTCGGACATAATAGCTGTTAAAAAAATTAAAATTATTGGTTAGGCGCGGTCAATGGTCAGGCGTTATAAAGCGACCGAGGCCATTGATAAAGCAATTAAAGCTATGGGAATGGTTGTTTTGGATATTCATGTGCGGGGCAATTTTTTGGGCGCCGCTTACTTTTCGATAGCCTTTGACTAATTTTGCCAGTTCTTGCGAGGCATTAGATAATTTATCGGGTTCTTTAAACTTGCTTTTTTGCTGTTGATCAGCCAGTTTTTTAATATTGAACGCTTTTTCAACAGCAGCCAAGTCCCCTAATAACCAAGCCTCCAATTCATGACAGGCAATACGCACCAAGCTATCAGTTCGCCCTGCCCGGACACACAAGCTGACCAAATGTTTTTTAAGGGCAATCCAATCTGCGCCATCTTTGTCACGGACAACCACAAAGGCGCAGGGTGTTTGCCATGCTTTTATTTTTCTGGGAATCGATTTTTCAAGGTATTGCTTGCCTTCGTGGGCAATGCAAATAAAACCAGTGTCAGCGGGCAAAATTTTAGGGAGCAAAATATCTAACAATGCCTTCATGGATTCTTCCTACAACAAAAAAACCAGTTGCTTCATTAAGGATTGAGACCCATAAATAAACCCTGTTTCCATAATGCACCAGGCAAGTCGTTTTCGCGAATGAGTGCAGCCAGCAAAGGGTTGTCACTTGCCCGCTCAATCACCGTAATGCCGTTTTTTTTTGATAGGCAAAAAATCTCATTCAGGTTGATGTAGTTCAACACGTCCGGTGAGTGTGTTGAAATCATTACCTGCCCACCTTTGTCGGCATAATCACGAAATTCTTCAACCAAACCGCAAAATAGACTTGGATAAAGTTGGTTTTCTGGCTCTTCCACACACAATAACGGATGCGGGTTGGGGTCATGCAGCAATAATAAGTAGGCAAACATTTTTATGGTGCCATCAGAGACATAACGGGCTATAAAAGGGTCTTTAAAAGAGCCGTCCTGAAATCTTAAGAGAATGCGCCCGTCTTCTGTATCCGTTGCTTCGACGTTTGCCACGCCCGGCACCCGCTGAGCCATTTTTATTAAAATATCGTTAAAAACGGAGCGATGATGCTCATACATAAATTGGGCAACTAACGCCATATTTTCGCCGCGCGTGGAAAGGTGTTCTGCATAGCCTGTTTCTTGGCTAGGTCTGGCATCACCAATGTGAAAATCAGACACATGCCAGCTCTCAATTAGCTTACGGAAACTGTTGGCAGCCTTAAAACGTTGAAATTGCCCCAGTCCCTTTAAAGCGAGAATATCAGGAGAATCGACCGTTTGTTCCTCCCTTTCTTCTTTTGATTCTTTATCGGCATAGCTACTTTCATTGGTGATTGCTATGCCTTTGCCGAGTTTAAAATCCAAAAAATGCCACGATTTTCCTCTTTCCCCACGCCGATATTTGAGAATTTCCCGCTCAATAACCGGCTGGTTTTTATCCAAGGCGATCACTAATGCGTAAGTCACTAATGGGCCACGGCTGTGTTCATCATGATCACGAAATTTGATTTCAATTTCAATGGCACCATTTTCGCCACGTGTCACCACTTCTTTAAAACCGCCGCGTTTTTGCAAGGCGACACGGACATTATCTTGCAGGGCATCACGTAGAAAACCAAAAACATCAAACAACGTTGTTTTACCGGTACCGTTTGCCCCTATAAAAACGGAAATGGCGGGTAAATTGGTTAGCTTAATTTCTTTAAAGGCTTTAAAGTTTTTAACACGCAACGCTTCAATTTTCATAATACTGCTGCCGCATTGACAAAATTAAGCTTCAAAAAAATGGGCGGATTGGCACTTACAGCCCACTCTTCAAACTAGCCTCAATAAACTGATCCAAATCACCGTCCAGCACTGCTTGGGTGTTGCCTGTTTCCACACTGGTACGCAAGTCTTTAATGCGTGACTGGTCCAATACATAGGATCGGATTTGGCTACCCCAGCCAATGTCCGACTTACTGTCTTCCAAGGCTTGCTGGGTTTCGCTGCGTTTACGCATTTCCAACTCGTACAGTTTGGCTTTCAATTGCTTCATCGCGGTGTCTTTGTTCTTATGCTGCGAGCGGTCGCTTTGACATTGCACCACGGAGTTGGTGGGAATGTGGGTGATCCGCACCGCTGATTCTGTCCGGTTGACATGCTGCCCGCCCGCGCCGCTGGCACGGTAAACATCGATACGCAAGTCAGCAGGGTTAATGTCAATGTCAATATCGTCATCAATTTCCGGTGACACAAACACCGAAGCAAACGAGGTATGGCGGCGGTTGCCGGAATCGAACGGCGATTTTCTCACCAAACGGTGCACGCCGGTTTCTGTGCGCAGCCAGCCAAACGCGTATTCACCTTCAAAACGGATGGTGGCGGATTTAATGCCCGCCACATCACCCGGCGATTCTTCAATCAGTTCAGTTTTAAAACCCCGGCTTTCGCCCCAACGCAAATACATGCGCTCAATAATAGAAGCCCAATCCTGCGCTTCAGTGCCGCCGGAACCGGATTGGATGTCCAGAAATGCGTTACAGGCATCCATTTCGCCGGAGAACATACGCCTAAACTCCAAATCGGCGACTTTTTTCTCAAAATAGGCCAAATCGTCTATGACCGTGTTAACCGTGTCTTCATCGTCTTCTTCGACGGCCATCATCAGCAATTCTTCGGCATCGGTCAGGCCACGATCCAGCTCGGTGATGGTATTGACCACCGCTTCCAGTTGTCCCCGTTCTTTGCCTAAAGCTTGCGCTTGTTCAGGGTTATCCCAAATTTTGGGGTTTTCCAGTTCGCGTAAAACCTCTACTAGGCGTTCGCTTTTATTGTCGAAGTCAAAGATACCCCCTAAGCCCGTGGCTACGGCTTTTCAGGTCGGCGATTTTATTTTTTATGGGGTTGATTTCTTGCATAGTAATCAGGAATTGGCAGTTTGGCGGTCAGAATGCCAAAAAGGCTTATTATAAACGATAAGTTTAAATGGCTTGGCATGATGGCAGCATTTAGGGCAACAGCTGCTCACCGACCCATAGCTGGCTGACCGCTTCACGCGCCCTAATCAGATGGCAATGCGCCCCGTCAACCATAATTTCGGCGGCACGCGGTCTGGAGTTATAGTTGGAACTCATGCTAAAACCGTAAGCACCTGCAGAGCGTATTGCCAGCAAATCATTTTGTTTAAGTGCCAAGTCGCGGTCTTTACCTAAAAAATCGCCAGTTTCGCAAACTGGCCCCACGATGTCCCAGCGTAAGGTATCGGTGTCGTTATCAGGGTTGACGGGAATAATGTTTTGCCAAGCGTCATACAAAGCAGGTCGTACCAAATCATTCATGGCGGCATCGACAATGGCAAAGTTTTTATTGGCAGTGGGTTTAAGGTATTCCACTCGGGTGACCAAAATGCCCGCATTGCCGACAATAGCCCGCCCAGGCTCCATTAAAATTTCATAATCCACATTACCCAGCCGCTTTAATACGGCAGCAATGTAGTCCGCCGGTTCCGGTGGTTGTTCATCTTTATAACATATCCCCAAACCACCACCTAAGTCCAGATGGTGAATGCTGATGCCATCCATTTTTAATTGCCCGACCATGGCTAGGATTTTGTCCAGCGCATCCAAAAAAGGGCTGGTTTCGGTCAGCTGCGAGCCAATATGGCAATCAATGCCGACTACCTTGATATGCGGCAAAGCGGCGGCACGGCGGTATTCGGCTAGTGCTTGGCTAATATCGACGCCAAATTTGTTTTCTTTAAGGCCGGTTGAGATGTAGGGGTGGGTTTTGGCATCCACATCAGGATTGACCCGGAAGGACACAGGGGCAACCACGCCCAACTCACCCGCCAGCCGATTGATACGGTCCAATTCGCCGCTGACTTCAATATTAAAGCAGCGGATACCGGTTTTAAGAGCTGCCAGTATTTCATCTTCCCGTTTGCCGACTCCCGAAAACACGATTTTTTGCGGATCGCCGCCCGCCGCCAGTACCCGTTGCAATTCACCCAAGGATACAATGTCAAAACCCGACCCCAAACGGGCCAACAGATTAAGCAAGGCAATATTGGAGTTGGCTTTGACGGCATAACAAATCAAATGTGGCATTGCACCAAAAGCGCGGTCAAAGGCATGCCAATGCCGTTCCAGCGTAGCCCTGGAGTAAATGTAACAAGGACTGCCGTAGTCATTGACAATGTCGCGAATGGCGACATCTTCGGCAAATAAATGTCCGTTCCGGTAATTAAAATAATCCATTGTTAGGGCGTGTTGATGTGTCAGGTTGCTGTTGGGGTTCTATATCTTCTGGTGGATTGGTTTTTTTTTGCACCTTATCGGCGGCTTGCGGTGCTGGGGCTTTGGCGGGCAAATACAGTGGTCCGGTTTGACCGCAGCCCCCCATCAGAAAGGCTGGTGCAAGCACAGCGACAAGTAAAATACTTAAGTTAGCGTGATTGTTGTTCATAGCAAAGAATAGTGGGGTGATAATTGGCTTTTGTCAAAACTACCGGCAAGGCAAAGCGATAGCCCGCCGCCCTCAGTGACAATTATTCGGTCAAGGTGAATTTGGCCTTCTCAGTACCGACAAATAGCTCAAAATCCCCAGGTTCAACGATACGTTTTAAATCAACACCAATAAATGACAAGTCTTGCGGCGTTAAGGTGAACTCCAAACGTTCGCTTTGTCCGGCCTCTAAAGCCACTTTTTTAAAGGCTTTCAATTGCCGGTTCGGACGCGTGACCGAAGCGGCGACATCGTGCAAATACAGCAATACCGTTTCTTTGCCTTTTAGCTTGCCGGTGTTGTGTACATTAACCGATACATGGACTGATTCACCCGTTTTGATACGCGGGCTGGCAACTGTAAGGCCGCTGGTTGCAAAGCTGCTGTAGCTTAAGCCATGCCCAAACGGATACAGCGGATGATACGTGTTGCTGTCAAAGGATTCTATAGGTTTATAGTCGTAAAGGGTATGGCCATTGCTGCTGCGTGGGTACGAAATCGGCAGCTTGCCATCAGGATTGTAAGCGCCGTATAAAATATCGGCAATAGCCCTACCCCCCTCCATACCAGGCAAAAAGCCCAGCAACACCCCAGACGCTTGCTCGGCAATCGAAGTGATAATGCGCGGACGGCCTCCCAATATCAGCAATATAACCGGCTTGCCGGTGGCTAGCATGGCTTCGGCCAGTTTATTTTGCGCAGCAGGTAGTTCTAGGCTACTGATATTGCCAGGGGTTTCAGTGTAAGGCTTTTCGCCTAAGCAAAGCAGGATGACTGCGTGTTTGCTGGCTTCTGCCACGGCTTTGCTGATATCCACCTCGGCATCAAAACTGCTTCCTTGCCGATAGCCAATAATGCCGCTGGTTTGTTGTTGCAGTGCACCTAACACGGTCAATTTATTATGCGGATATAAGCTTTCATTGTCACCCTGCCAAGTAATTGTCCAGCCACCGTTTAATGCACTGAGCAAGTTGGCGGTGGGGCCGGTGACAAAAATGTCGGCGGATTTTGGCAAAGGCAAAATACCGTGGTCATTTTTAGCCAACACAATGGCTTCATGTGCCGCTTGCAGATTAATGGCCTGCGCTTCTGGTGTGGCAAAATGCGTGTCAATCGGCAATGGCGGTTGTTGCGGTTCAAATAAGCCTAGCTGGAATTTGACGCTAAGAATACGGCTGACCGCTTCGTCAATCCGTGCTTCAGGCACTTCCCCTGAACGAACCAAATCCAGCAGCAAGTCATAAAAAGAAAAGTCGAACGGCACCATGCTCATATCCACACCTGCCAGCACGGCAATTTTAACGGCTTCCCGTGGTGATGCCGCCAATTTGTCGCGGGTATAAAGGCGTTCTATATCCTCCCAGTCGGATACCGTAAAGCCCTTAAAGCCCATTTCCCCGCGCAGAATAGTGGTCAGGTAATGATGGTTGGCGTGGCCGGGAATGCCGTCCACTTCAGCAGAATTGACCATAACACTAGGTGCACCAGCTTTAATGCCAGCTTCGAAAGCCGGTAAAAAATATTCCCTCAACATGCGTTCGCCAATCCAAGCAGGCGTCCGATCCTTACCGTTGATAGGGAAACTGTAGCCAACATAATGCTTAAGACAAGTGGCGGCCTTATCGGGTTTAGAGAAATCACTGCCCTGATGCCCCTTGATAAACGCAGTACCCAAGGTAGTTGCCAAATGCACGTCTTCCCCGTAAGTTTCCCAAAGCCTAGGCCATAAAGCTTGACGGCCTATATCCATGACAGGGGAAAAATTCCAAGGCAAGCCGGATGCCCGGAGTTCTCTGGCGGTAATTTCCCCTTCCTTAAAGCTCAGCTCAGTGTTAAAAGTTGCCGCCATACTGATGGCTTGAGGGAAAAGTGTCGCGCCTTGCGTATAGGTTGCGCCATGTATCGCATCAATACCATATAGCACAGGAATTTTTAAGCGGCTGTTAGTGCTTGCCTGTTGGATTGCAGCAGTAATACGCTGCCAAAATGCAACCGGTTGCGCCTTATTATCCGGTGACATGGGGGCATTTAAAATCGAACCAACATGGTACTTGCTAATTGCCAGTTCCAGCTTTTGCCGATCAACCGGACTGTCTTTTAACAGGTAATCCGGCGTGCCAATCAACGAATAGTCAATTTGCACCATCTGGCCAACTTTTTCTTCCAGCGTCATCTGCGCCAATAACTCGCGGACTTGATGGTCTGTGGCGTTAATGGCTAATTTTTTTGTCGGATTCCCTGTGGAGTCCTTAATCGGTTCCATAGCACATCCCAAAAGTAGGCAGGTGGCGAAAATTGCGGTTAATGGGATTGTCTTCAAGGCTATCTTCCAAATCACCAAGTGCCGGTATTGTCCATGGAGAACCAGGGTTCTTGTGGCGGCAAAGCATCGCCTTTTTGTAAAAATTCTATGGAAATTTGATCAGGGGAACGCACAAAGGCCATGCGCCCATCACGCGGTGGACGGTTAATGGCCACACCGGCATCCAACAATTTTTGGCAGGTGGCATAGATATCATCAACCTCAAACGCCAAATGCCCAAAATTACGCCCACCACTATAGTCTTCGGCATCCCAGTTATAGGTCAATTCCAGCAAAGGCGTATGCATACTAATAGCCAATGCTTCATCGTAAGGAGCATATAAGTAAACCAAGGTAAACCGGCCCGCTTCGCTTTCCAACCGGTGGCTTTCTTCCATGCCCAGCTGGTTACAGAAAAAATCCAATGACTTATCCAAGTCACGGACACGGATCATGGTGTGAAGATAGCGCATAGTCATTGGTGTTCCCCCCTAAAGTGATATCGTTATAATTTTCTGGTTACTGCTGATAAGCTAGCCGAATTTCGCCATGCCGGACACATTGCACGGTATGGTCATTGATCATGCCTGTTGCCTGCATTGTGCCATAACAAATGGTGCTGCCGACAAACTTAAAGCCTCTCTTTTTTAGGTCTTTGCTCATGGCATCCGATTCTGGGCTGGTCACGGGTATGTCAGCCGCACTTTGCCAAGCATTCTGTTTTGACCGACCACCGACAAATTGCCAAATATAATGGTCAAAGCTGCCGAATTCCGATTGTATCTGCAAAAAAGCTTGGGCATTACTCACCGCCGAATGGATTTTTAAACGGTTTCTGATAATGCCCGGGTCAGCCAGCAAGCGGGTCATTTTGTCTTGATCGTAACGGGCAATTTTTTCCACATCAAAATTATCAAATGCACGCCGATAAGTTTCCCGTTTTTTTAAGATGGTCAACCAACTTAAACCGGCTTGTGCGCCTTCCAACAACAAAAACTCAAACCAAAGGCGGTCGTCATGGACGGGAACGCCCCATTCGATATCATGATAATGCTCTAATATGGGGTGTGCCAACGCCCAGCCGCATTTGTCCATTGGTTATAACTCGGCCTATTGGCCCGCACCCGCATAAATAGTAAATGGGTATTGTATACTAGCTAGCCGGACTGTATAGCTACATGCTCAGATGAATTTTGATAAAATCACCCATACTCGCAGAAAATCATCCGTTGCCATCATTGGCGGTGGGCCTGCCGGATTAATGGCGGCAGAAGTTTTGAGCTTGGCGGATGTGAAAGTTAACCTTTATGATGCCATGCCATCGGTGGGCCGAAAATTCCTGATGGCTGGTAAAGGCGGCATGAATATCACCCATGCCGAAGATTTCGATGTTTTTTTGTCACGTTATGGCAACCGCCGCCCTGCCATTGAACCTATTCTGACAGATTTCACCCCCGGCAATGTCCGCCAATGGCTGCAGGCATTGGGCATTAGCAGCTTTGTCGGCAGCTCCGGGCGGGTCTTTCCCGATGATATGAAAGCGGCACCCTTATTACGGCGCTGGCTACAACGCCTGCGTGGGGCAGGGGTCGGTTTCCATGTCCGCCACCAATGGACAGGCTGGCGCGATGATACCAACCTGTTATGTTTTGCCACCCCACAGGGACTTATTGAAGTGGAAGCCGATGCCGTCATTTTGGCATTAGGCGGCGGCAGTTGGCCCAAACTGGGGTCAACCGGTGCTTGGCTGCCGCTACTACAGGCACAAGGTATTACAGTTGCTCCGTTAAAACCCGCCAACTGCGGTTTTGATTGCCAATGGAGCGAGCATTTCCAAGAGCGTTTTGCGGGTCACGCGATCAAATCTGTGGGTTTGGACTTCACAGATTTAAAAAGTGTGGCATTTGCTAAGCGTGGGGAAATCATGGTCACCCAACAGGGCTTGGAAGGTGGTTTGCTTTACACTGCCTCTGCTGCCTTGCGGGACATTATTGCTGATCAGGGCCATGCCACTATCCGGCTTGACCTTGCCCCGGACCGCTCCTTAGCTTGGCTGACCAATGCCCTGTCATTACCGCGCGGCAAGCTCTCGCTGGCTAATATGCTACGCAAACGGGCCGGTATTGAGGGAGTCAAGGCTGCGTTGCTCAGGGAAGCCCTCAACCCAGACGATTTTGCCGCCCCCAACAAGCTGGCAGCCAACATTAAAGCCTTGCCCATTAAATTGCTTGCCGCACGGCCCTTGGCAGAAGCCATCAGTACGGCCGGTGGGGTCACTTTTGAGGCGTTGGACGGGCAATTGATGTCCACTGTCAAGCCTGGGTTGTTTTGTGCCGGAGAAATGCTCGATTGGGAAGCCCCCACAGGGGGGTATTTGCTCAGCTTTTGCTTGGCTTCCGGACGGGCGGCGGGATTGGGGGCGCTAGCTTGGTTACAGCAGTGTCCTCACGGATGACTGGATAAAAGGTTTCGCATAGATGCATCCGCAAATTTTAGGAACATAATGAAAACACCAAAAACTTTGCTGCCACTGCTGGCAGACGGTCTGATTGATGAAGTGCTACGCCCTTTAAAAAGCGGCAAAGAGGCTTCCGTTTATGTGGTGGTTTCTGAAGGCGAGGTGCGTTGCGCCAAAGTATATAAAGAGTCCAACAAACGCGGCTTCCATACCCAGGCACAATATCAGGAAGGCCGTAAAACCCGTAATAGCCGCCAAGGCCGTGCCCTGCAAAAGAACTCCAAATTTGGTCGCCAGCAACAAGAAGAACTGTGGCAAAATGCCGAAGTGGATGCGTTATACAAACTGGCTGCTGCAGGTGTGCGGGTGCCTCAGCCGTATAATTTTGTCAGTGGCGTGTTATTGATGGAATTGGTCACCGATGCCGAGGGTAATGCCGCGCCGCGTCTGAACGATTTGGAGCTGACTGCCGACCAAGCTATTGCTTACCATAGCCACTTAATCCGCGAGGTGGTGAAAATGCTCTGTGCTGGCATTATTCATGGCGATTTGTCCGAATACAATATCTTGCTTGACGGCGACGGGCCGGTGATTATCGACTTGCCGCAAGCGGTGGATGCGGCGGCCAATAACAACGCCCAACGCATGTTGGAGCGGGATGTGGCTAATTTGGCGGATTATTTTGGCCGTTTTGCGCCAGCCCTCCTGGCCACCCGTTACGGCAAAGAAATTTGGAAGCTCTACGAATCGGGCAACTTGCACCCTGATGTGGTGCTGACAGGCCAGTTTAAAGACAGCGACAAACGCGCTGATGTCAACAGCATTATGCGTGAAATTGAAGATGCCCGACAAGAAGCCCTGCTGCGGCGGTTTGGCTCAGAAAATTAAAGCGGGATTTTTTAGCGGTGGGAAATTTTTCTAGCGGGATGCTGGCATAACGGTTGATATTACCCGCCATGCCAGCGGCATTAGCTTTACCGCTCAGGACAGGCTGTAAGCTAAAAACAAAAAGTGCAAGCTTACTGCCCCAAACAGTATGGTATAGAGGATTAGTTGAACAAATCAGACATTACTTGTACGTCAGCGTCACAAGCGTGGTTCAAACAAGGCAAACCCAAACCTGATTCAATTGATTTCAACAAAGAGAAGTGGTTGTAATAAGTGCTGCTTTGCATGCCTTTAGAGCCAGCTTTAGTCAATACGATCACAGGCACTTGGTTGGTGTTAGGTGCAGTGCTGTAGTCGTTTTCGTCCCACATGATAACAATCGCACTGTTAGTGGATCTAGTCCAAGCTGCAGAGCTTTGGATTGAAGTCACCAATCTTTTGATGGTTTCATCGCCACGTTGAATCAAGGCAGGGTTCAAGCCAGCTTGGCTGCCATCTGATAATGGATCGTAGTTACAGAAAGGGCCGGCATTGCCACGACCGTGTTGGTCGTTACATTGGTTAGGCGCGATGAATGAAAAATTAGCTGCCTTGCCGCTGGCCAAGTCAGCAAAAAGACCATTTTCACCTTCAAAGCCAACAACTTGATTCAGGCTCAGCTTTGGGTTCATGCCTTCTTGAACATTCTTGAAATAGGCAAATGGGTTATGCTTTACGGCATAAAGTGCAACAATGCCAGAAGAAGTCAACGGTGGGTTCAGAACAGGTGTGATTTTGCTGAAATCAGTGTTGTTGGTGTAGAAGCCGTCGCTGATATTAACCTTGTCAGCACCTTCTACAGGCAAGCTTTCTTGGTAGCTTTTCCAAGTCTTTCTGGCTTTAACCAGCTGGTCAGCAATGGTTTTTCCAGAAATGTTAGTGGCAGCGGCAATAGATCTTACACCGTCAATGTTGTTGTCACCTGGCAACCCTTGGGTTTCGTTGGTGGTGTCTACCGCTGTCGTGGCAGCATCAGTACCGGTGCCTGAAATTGGGCAAACAAGTCCTGATGCTGGAGTGTCCGTATTAGTTGTTGTTGTAGCCAAGTTAGTTAGGCAAGCAGCATTATGCCAATTAGGGTAGTTGTCACTGTGAACGCCAAAGTTTGAACCGCCAACGACTTCCAGATAGTTAGTCAAGCTAGGATGGGCGATAGCAAAATAATTGGTTGCCAAATTGCCGCTAGCGGCCAATTGGTTGGTGTAAGGGGCATTGGGGTTGCCTATGATTTGACCATAACCATGGTTTTCCATCATGATCACATACACGTGATCCAATGCATTGATGCCAGTAGGTACTGCACCTTCGTTAGCCATAGCAGGGGCGGCAAGCACTGCGTTCAGCAGGCTAACCATAGCAAGTGTTTTTTTCATGGTGAAAGGTTCCTGTAAATAAAATCGAGTCACTAAAAAATAGTTCAAATCCAGAGTAAAAGGCTGATTGGTTAGACCAATCGCGTTAATGGTAGGGTTTGAACATTAATGTAATGTGACAAATCAATTTTTACTTGACACACTTTTGGCAGGTAAACATTCAGGCAGGTAGTGTTTAGGCTGCTACCCCAAGAGCGACCGAGCCGCCCCATCAGCCCACTGTCGAGCGAAGTGGCTGATAAACACGGGTGCACAATGGCTTATGGTATTCATTATGAAGCAACTTAATGATTGATGTTACGCAAATAATCATTTCTGTTTGTAGCAGCTTGACCATGCCCGCGACCCGCTGCAACAGCGGCCTGTTAATAGCGGGCATGACCCGTTCCTACAACAGCCCGTGCGTTCCCTGGACGTATTGCCCCTTTGCGTAACTTCAGTTAATGATCGGCAACCTAGAATGCTGGTTGAGCGTTTATAATAAGACCAGTTTCTGCCAACCACCCCTTTTACCATGAGCTTATTACTAAATTATTTGCCGCTTTGCTGGTTCCACAACCATCCCACTGATTTGATGCCATCAAAATCATTCATGCTTAACACAATTGCTTTTTATCTGGTGTCAGGCATTGTCGTTGAAGGTTTGATTGCCGATTTTGCCGACGGCACACTGGAAGTTTTGTTGCGTACTTTCATGGCATTTACGTCGATTTCAGTATTTTTGTTGGCGATCAAAAAGTGGCAGCTATTCTTCCAATTGTTCACAGCCATTTTTGTTTGCGAAAATTTTATTATGACGTGGGCCATTTTTGCCGAGGTGCTGGATGAGGTGATGGTGGCGAGGCACTATGAATACCGCGAAGCGATTTCAATTTCACTGGCCACCGCGCTGGTGGCATGGTATCTGTCAATCATTGCCTATATTTTGCGGCAAGTGTTTGCCTTCAAAATAAATATCAGCTTGTTGCTGGCGTTTTGCTATTTTGTCTTGACGTATGGTTTGCCTATGGCGTTTATGGACTTATAAAACAGTTGCTTTCTATAAAAAAACCAGTATAAAAGGCTCACCCAAACCCAGCGTAAGGCGATATTATCCTGGCCTCTCTTACACTGCTTAGGAAATAAAGCAGTGCTTCGCCCCACCCACGGAATTCTATTTAAATATGACTAAAGCAATTGTATTAACCGGCATCACCACTACCGGCACACCTCATTTGGGCAACTATGTTGGGGCTATCCGGCCTGCCATTGCCGCCAGCAAATCCCCCAATTACGCACCATTTTATTTTTTGGCTGATTACCACGCGCTCATCAAATGCCATGAGCCGGAGAAAGTACGCCAGTCAAGCTTGGAAATTGCCGCCACTTGGCTCGCATTAGGGCTGGACACTTCAAATGCGGTATTTTATCGGCAATCGGATGTGCCGGAAATTTTGGAGTTGGCGTGGATGCTGACCTGTGTCACCTCAAAAGGACTGATGAACCGCGCCCATGCCTATAAAGCAGCAGTGGCTGAAAATGAAGAAAGCGGCGAAAATGATCCCGACAAGGGCATTGCCATGGGTTTGTTCAGTTATCCTATTCTTATGGCGGCGGACATATTGATGTTCAATGCCAATAAAGTGCCAGTGGGTAAAGACCAAATCCAGCATATTGAAATGGCACGCGATATTGCCGGACGCTTCAACCATATCTATGGCGAGCATTTTGTCTTGCCGGAAGCGGTCATTGATGAACACGGCGCTGTCCTGTCCGGCTTGGATGGCCGGAAAATGAGCAAAAGCTATAACAACACCATCCCGTTGTTTGAGCCTGAAAAGAAATTACGCAAACTGATCAACAAAATCAAAACCAACTCGCTAGAGCCGGGCGAACCTAAAGACCCCAGTGGCTGTACGCTGTTCAGCATTTACCAGGCTTTTGCGACCGCTGACGAAGTGGCGCATATCCGCCAGCGCTATGCGGAAGGTATTGGTTGGGGTGAAATGAAACAGACTTTGTTCGAACATATCAACGGGCAGATTGCCCCAGCACGCGAACGCTACGAAGCCCTGATGCAAACCCCTGAACATATCGAAGCCGAATTGCAAGCAGGCGCCCAAAAGGCGCGGGCTATCAGTGCGCCTTTCTTGGCTGAACTACGCAAAGCGGTGGGTATTGCCAAGATTTCTAGTTAGTTACCGGACTATTACAAAATATCCGATGCATAATCTGCCAAACGTGACCGCTCGCCGCGCCTTAATGTTATATGGGCGCCGTGCTGCCAAGTTTTGAAGCGGTCCACCACATAGGTCAACCCCGATGTGGTGGCGGTCAAATAAGGCGTGTCGATTTGCGACAAGTTGCCTATGCAGATGATTTTAGTGCCAGGGCCGGCACGAGTGATGAGGGTTTTCATCTGCTTGGAGGTCAAGTTCTGGGCTTCATCAATAATCAAAAAACGGCTCAAGAAAGTGCGTCCGCGCATGAAATTGAGCGAGCGAATTTTCACCCGGTTCATCAATATGTTTTTGGTCGCGCCTTGCTCCCACTCACTCTGACCGGAACGGCTGCCGAGCAATTCAAGGTTGTCCATCAATGCCCCCATCCACGGGGCCATTTTTTCTTCTTCAGTGCCGGGCAAAAAGCCAATATCTTCACCGATGGGTACCGTTTCGCGGGTCATCACAATCTCGTTGTAGAGCTTTCTCTCCAGCGTCATGGTCAAGCCCGCCGCCAAAGCCAATAAGGTTTTACCGGTGCCCGCCGTGCCTAGCAGTGTGACAAAATCAATTTCAGGGTCAAGCAGCACGTTAAAGGCAAAATTTTGTTCGCGGTTTTTGGCGTTTATGCCCCAAACATTATTGTGTTTGGAGCGGTAATCGCGCGCCAGTTCCAACACGGCAACATGGCCTTCCACTAAACGGACAATGGCTTCAAAGTTGAACTCATCGTCCATATACAAATATTGGTTGGGATACCATTCCGCCACCAGTGGGTCTTCCAGCCGATAAAAAGTACGGTCTTTCTCTTGCCAAGAGTGCATGGTGCTGCCGTGTTCATCCCAAAAGTCGCTGTCCAATTGAGTGGCGCCGCTATACAACAAATCGATGTCATCGAGCGTTTGGTCATTATGGTAATCTTCAGCAAACAGCTCCAAGGTTGCCGCTTTAATACGCATATTGATGTCTTTGGACACCAAGATGACTTTAATGGCGGGCAGCCGTTTGGTCAGTGCCAAGACAATGCTTAAAATGGAATTGTCCGCCAAGCTGCCGGGCATGGACTCTGGCAACAGTTCGTTCAGCGTGCTGGTTTGGAAATACAGTCTGCCCGCACAATCGGCTGCTTCATGCGGGCCGTGGGTAATGCTGGATAATGCCAAGCCATCGTTAAGGGTTTGTTGGTTGGCATCGCGGATCAGTTCATCGAAAAAACGGCTGGCTTGACGGACATTGCGTGCCACCTCGGTAAGGCCCTTTTTGCCATTATCCAGTTCTTCCAAAACCACCATCGGGATAAAAAGATCGTGTTCTTGAAAGCGAAAAATAGCCGCAGGATCGTGCATCAACACATTGGTGTCCAACACAAACAATTTTTTGTCAGGGGTCGTCTTAATGTTCATGCGCACGAAAATGGGGGGCTGGCGATTATGGGAGGGATGAAGGAATGGGCAGGGAGGTTTAAGCGCCTTGTTCCGTCAAAGCAGCCAATACGGCCTGGCAATGGTCTTTCACTTTGACTTTACGCCATTCTTTAATCAATACGCCTTGGCAATCTATCAAGAAGGTGCTGCGCTCAATGCCGCGCACTTGTTTGCCGTACATGGCTTTCATTTTTATGACATCAAATTGTTGGCATAGTTTTTCGTCAACATCGGCGAGCAGCTCAAACGGCAATGCGTGCTTACTTTTAAAGCCTGCGTGGACACGCACACTATCCCTGGACACGCCCAATATGACAGCGTTTGCCGTGTTGAATTGGTCAATGGCATCCCTGAAAGCTTGGGCTTGTTGAGTGCAGCCCGGGGTGTTGTCTTTAGGGTAAAAATATAACACAACAAAATGACCTTGGTAATCTGACAAGCGGACGGTCTGCCCTTGGGTGGACTGCAGCTCAAAATCAGGGACGGGGCTACCGATTGTTGTCTGGGTCATGTATAACCTATCGTTTTATGGGTTCAAGAATAGCATCTATGTTAATTTGATCGCAGAAATCCAAAAATTCCTCACGCAATGACAACAAATGCAGCCTAGGAGGGATTAAAATGATAAATTTCGTTGAGAAGATGGGGGTTTGGATATAGGGGGCAAGATAAGAGCTGCCACTGATTTCTTCAATATCAATTTCCCGGTCAATCAGAAAAGAAGCGATCGACTCAATAACATTTTGCTTGTCCAAAGAAATGGTTTCTAAAGAATACGGCACACAGTCCCGCACCTTGTCCTTAGGTTCAGGACGCAGCATATTGATTTTGATCTCCATGCGTTTTTGCAGGGTGTCCAAGTGGTTTTCCAATTTGGCCACCTGATTCCAATTGCCTTGCACCAACAAATAAGCAGCTGTCGATTGTGCCAGCCGCGTAGAGCGTATTTCCATGATATTACAATTACAATCACGTACAGCGGACAATATTTCCGCAACAAAATTGAGCTGAAGGTTGCCTAAGGCAGTAATGGCTAGTTGCATAGTATTTTCTAAAATTTTTTGGCAGTTTATCATCAAATGCGCCGAACCATACGAAAGCAAGGCAAACACCCAACAAATAATGCAAATTTCTCCTACAATCGGCATCTTTCCACTTAATGTTAGCGCATCAATATGACAAATTCTTCACAAGACATACATCCTTATAGAGGCAATAAATCCGATGCCACCGGAAATTTTCGGGAAGAAGGCTTGATTTTGGCTGACTTACATACCACTACCGATGATAGTGGCTTGCAAATAGAACCCCTACGGCATTGGCAAGACGATGAGGAGGCAATGGGGCGGTTATTGATCAATACTGGATTTGAAGGCACTGCGGCACAGCCAGAGATGGATAGCTGGACTGCCAAACCAGAAACACGGCCCCAAACAGAAAAAATGGCAGAACCGGCAACGGACAAAACATCTCTTCTGGAGGCAAGCGTGGTTTTGCCAGCACCCCATTCGCGCATAGAACCTCGGTTGGACGGCATTGGCTTGACCGGGCAAGCAAATAGGCATCGGGTTACATTAGCCGAATCCGATGATGCAGTAAAAAACACATCGGCCACCCCCGTCCCTGTCGCGGTGCCGCCAGAAATCCCTGTGCCTTTTGTGGTGGAGTCATTCATTGCCTCGCACCAGGCTATGCGTGCCGATTTTAACGCTGGGCAAAACAGCTTGGTTAGCGACGGTATCGCCCGAATAGCAGAAGAACCAGTGCCGGATGTGGGGCAACAAGAACACAAGGTCGAACCCATGGGTTCGGCACCTGAAACCATTGCCGAACCCATAACGGCTATAACAGCAACCAGACAAGATAAGCTGGCCAATGTTGGGGATGTGGCAACGACAGAGCAGCCGGGCTTGTCAGCCGATCAACAGCAACACCAGCAGGGGCCAGCCGCCACCATCCAGCTACCTGTTTGGGCAGCCACCTTAACGATAGCCGTGTTATTGTCATTGCTTGCCGCCATCGTAAGCCTAGTGCTGACCGTGTCAACACTCAAAACGGAAGTTGGCCGGTTAAGTGCATTAATGGCAATAGTGAAAGATGATGTCGAGGTGCTGGGGCAAAAATAAGCGGGACTTCTCCTTATTTGCAGGCAACGGCTGAAATTTTTTCGCGTCTGCCAAGCCTGGTTGTTTACTCCTTATTTAAATAGTACTAAAATAGTACTGAATTAACGAGGGCAAGACATGTTGCGGGTAGGCAAGTTGACAGATTATGCCACAGTGATCTTAAGCATTATGGCAAAAGACAAACATCACGTGTTTGCGGCGATGGAAATGGCTGCATTGACCGGTATTGCCTTGCCTACGGTCAGTAAGGTATTGAAAATTTTGGTTAATGCTAAAATATTAATGTCTGTGCGCGGTGCCAAAGGTGGCTATTTGCTCGCCGGTGAACCTAATGGCATCACCGTGGCGGCGATTATCAGCGCCTTGGAAGGGCCGATTGCCTTAACCGAATGCAGCCTATCCAAACAAGCCTGTACGGCTGCGTCTGGGTGCGGCATCCGAGCCAATTGGCATGTCATCAATCAAACCATTTATAACGCACTGGCATCCGTGACATTGGCCGACTTGATAAAACCCGCTGTCGGGTTAGAAGAAGCTTACGTCCCTCTCGCCAGCCTATACCAATAAGAGATGCCTTATGTCCGCAAGCGCGCAAGAAATTAATAACCTGATCAACCAAGATTACAAACAAGGCTTTGTGACAAATGTAGCCGCCGACACCTTCCCGCCGGGTCTGAACGAAACTATTATCCGCCAGCTATCTAAGGTTAAAAACGAGCCAAGCTTCATGCTCGACTACCGCCTAAACGCATTCCGCCATTGGCAGACCCTAAAAGCACCGGAATGGGCGCAAGTTGATATAGAACCAATAGACTATCAGGCGATTAGCTACTATTCCGCGCCCAAACGTAAAGAAGACGGCCCCAAAAGCTTGGATGAAATCGACCCGCAAGTGCTGGATGCCTACAAAAAATTGGGTATTCCGCTGGACGAACAGGAGCGTCTTGCCGGTATTGCCGTGGATGCCGTGTTCGATAGCGTATCGGTGGCCACCACCTTTAAAGGCAAGCTGAAAGAAGCGGGGGTGATTTTTTGCCCCATGTCTGAAGCCTTGCGCGACCACCCGGAACTGATTAAGCAATATCTCAGTTCAGTGGTGCCAATCAGCGATAATTATTTTGCCGCGCTCAATTCCGCCGTGTTTACTGACGGTTCGTTTGTGTACATCCCTAAAGGCGTGCGCTGCCCTATGGAGTTGTCCACCTATTTCCGCATTAATGCCGCCAATACCGGACAATTTGAACGTACCTTGATCATTGCCGATGAAGGCAGCCATGTATCTTACTTGGAAGGCTGCACCGCCCCCATGCGCGATGAAAACCAGCTACATGCTGCAGTGGTTGAGCTGATCGCACTAAAAGATGCCACCATCAAATATTCCACCGTGCAAAACTGGTATCCGGGCGACAAAAACGGCAAAGGCGGCATTTATAATTTTGTCACCAAACGCGCCGATTGCCGAGGTGACAACGCCAAAGTATCCTGGACACAAGTGGAAACCGGATCGGCAATCACTTGGAAATACCCCAGCTGCATCTTGACCGGTGATAATTCAGTGGGCGAATTTTATTCGGTTGCCGTGACCAATAATTGCCAACAAGCCGACACCGGCACCAAAATGATCCACATCGGCAAAAACACCCGCAGCACCATTGTATCCAAAGGCATTTCTGCCGGACGGGCACAAAACACCTATCGCGGTTTGGTCAAAGTGCTTAAATCGGCGGAAAATGCCCGCAACCATACCCAGTGCGATTCATTATTGGTGGGTGACCGTTGCGGTGCCCACACCTTTCCTTATGTGGAAGTCAAACAACCGACCGCACAAGTGGAACACGAAGCCACCACTTCAAAAATCAGCGAAGACCAATTGTTTTTTTGCCAACAACGTGGGCTGTCCGCCGAAGATGCCGTCTCCATGATCGTCAACGGCTTTTGCAAAGAAGTGTTTAAGGAGTTGCCCATGGAATTTGCCGTGGAAGCACAGGCCTTGTTGGGCTTAAGCTTGGAAGGATCAGTGGGTTAATAAGCAAATATGACAAAATATTGCAGAAGATCGTCCATGGACAATCAGATGCCAATATATTATTTTCCGATCTGCGGCAGTTACTTTTGCGTTTAGAATTTCAAGAACGGATTCGCGGCGACCATCATATATTTTCTAAAGATGGCATTGCCGATATTTTAAATATCCAGCCAATCGGCGCAATGGCAAAATCCTATCAAATTAAACAAGTCCGTCAGCTTATTGTTCGCTATCGTTTGGGATTAGATTAATGGCTAAATATGAAATGATTATTTACTGGAGCGAAGAGGATCAAGCCTATCTCGCCGAAGTGCCGGAATTGGCAGGCTGCATGGCGGACGGGGACAGTTATCAGGAAGCCGTCAAAAATGCCGAACGGGTGATTGCCGAATGGATAGAAACGGCTGTTGAACTTGGGCGTTACGTGCCTGAACCGAAAGGGCGGCTATTGTATGCTTAATGTCATACAACCTATTAACCAACCCGCAACAAACGGAAAAACCATGCTAAGTATTAAAGATTTAACCGCCAGTATCAACGACAAACCCATCCTCAAAGGCATCAACTTGGAGGTCAACGCAGGTGAAATCCACGCCATTATGGGGCCGAACGGTTCAGGCAAAAGCACCTTGTCGCATGTCTTGTCGGGCAAGTCCGGCTATGAGGTGACGGGCGGCTCAACCACCTACCAAGGCAAAGATTTACTGTTATTGCCACCGGAAATACGGGCACGGGAAGGGGTGTTTTTGGCCTTTCAATACCCACTGGAAATTCCCGGGGTCAGCAATGTCTACCTGTTGAAAGCAGCGCTCAATGCCGTCCGCAAACATAACGGCCTTGATGAAGTCGATGCCATGGATTTTTTGACACTGGTAAAAAGCAAAATAAAAGCCTTGGATATGGATGAAAAATTCCTCTACCGTGCCGTCAATGAAGGTTTTTCAGGGGGCGAGAAAAAACGTAATGAAATCCTGCAAATGGCCATACTGGAACCGAAGCTGTGCATCCTTGATGAAACTGATTCCGGCCTTGATATTGACGCGCTGAAAATTGTCGCCGATGGGGTCAATTCGCTACGTTCGCCAGACCGCTCATTTATTATGGTCACCCACTACCAACGCTTGCTGGATTACATCAAGCCCGATTTTGTGCATGTGTTGGCACACGGGCAAATCATTAAATCCGGCGGGCCAGAATTGGCCTTGGAGCTGGAAGAAAAAGGCTATGGTTGGCTGGAAGATGGTCAGGTAGCAGCATGAGTGCGGCACTGACAGCATACACCGCAAGCTATCCAACTGTGGCGGCAACCCTGCCGGGGGTTGCGCTGGAAGGGCTAAAAAAATTAAGGACGGATGCTTTTGCGCAATTTTCCGCACACGGCTTTCCCTTGCCGAGTGAAGAAGACTGGCGTTACACCAACCTATCAGCGTTGCAAAAAAAAGCCTTTAACCCTGCATTGCCGGGCATAAATCCGGTCGATGCCGAATGGCTTGAATCCTATCAATTGGCGGATGCTTGGTCATTAGTTTTGGTCGATGGGCATTTTCGCGCTGATTTGTCGGTGTTGGCAGGTTTGCCCGATACAGTACAAATAATGGGCATGGCGGATGTGTTAATTCATCATCCCGAACTTGTTATGGCCTATTTGGGCAAAGCCGTGGCTAAGAACAAACACGGTTTTATTGCCTTTAATACCGCCTGGTTCACTGATGGCGTATGGGTCGATATTCCCGCCCGACAGGTGTTAGAAAAACCTATCCAATGCCTACATATCGTCACCCAAGAAAGTGGCTTGGCAACCACCCGCAACCTGCTGGTACTGGGTGAAAATGCGGGTGTACAATGGCTAGAAACCTTCGTTGGAGCTGATGTTGGTTATTTATCGGTTGCGGTCACTGAAGCCTTTATTGGGCAAAATGCCCAACTGACCGCTTATAAAATGCAATGTGAATCAGCTAAGGCTTATCATTTTGGTGGCTTGTACATCCAGCAAGCACCACAGGCCCGTTGCACCCATCATAATTTTGCTTTTGGTGGCTTGCTGGCGCGTTCCGATATCGATACCAATTTACAACAAGCGGCACAATGTGAATTGAACGGCTTGTATTTGGGGGTTAAACGCCAACATATCGACAACCATACCCGCATTAACCATAGTCAGCCGGATGGCATAAGCCGCGAAACCTATAAAGGCGTGCTGGCTGACCGTGCCAGGGGCGTGTTTCAAGGTCGGGTGGTGGTGGCGGAACAAGCCCAAAAAACAGACTCCAATATGAGCAACCGCAACTTGCTGCTATCGGCTGATGCCGAAGTGGACACCAAGCCACAACTGGAAATATACGCCGATGATGTCAAATGCGGTCATGGTATGACAGTGGGCCAGCTCGATGAAAAATCGGTGTTTTACCTGCAATCACGCGGAATTGATGAAGTCACCGCCCGCAATATGCTGACCTTTGCTTTTGCCAATGAAATGGCCGATAAAATCACCTTGCCCGCTTTAAAAGCACTGCTGCTCGGCCAATTATTAGTACTTTTTCCGCAACATGGCTATGTTGACTAAGCTAGAGCTATTCCAAGCCTTTGTTGCCCCGGCTATTTTCATTTCCGCTGCCGGATTGTTTGTGTTGTCGCTCAACGCCCGCTTGCTGGCAATGGTATCGCGCTTGCGGGTATTCCATCGGGAAAAGCATTTGGCGGCTTCAGCGGGTAGAAAACAAGAAGCGATAGCCTTTCATTCGCAAATTGAATCCATAGAAAATCGCGCGGAAAAAATAAAACAGGCTTTTTTTTTCATGCTGCTGGGTACGCTGGGCGTTATGCTGACTTGCTTGCTTTTGGGCCTAGGGCTATACGCCCCCGATGCCTTACTATTTGCCGTCATCTTATTTGTGCTGTCGGTATTGTCAATGATGATCGGTATGGGCTTTTACATTGCCGAAGTGTTTATTGCCTTAAGTTCAGTCAAAGAAGAAGAAAAGCTGTACGGCCTGATTGACTCGCTAAACCTGACCGACGAATAGCCCTAAAGTCGGCATTATCACCGAATATAGAACCTTACTATGACCTACCCCATTGCCACCATCCGCGCCGATTTTCCCATTTTGGCAGAAAAAATCCGTAACAAGCCGCTGGTTTATCTGGATAACGCCGCCAGTTGCCAAAAACCGGATGCGGTTATTGATGCGATCAGCGATTTTTACCGCCACGATTACGCCAATATCCACCGTGGCGTACACACCTTAAGTGTACGCGCCACCGACAAATTTGAAGCGGCCCGCGAAAAAGTGCGTGTTTTTATTAACGCAGCCAGCAGCAAAGAAATCATTTTTGTACGTGGAGCCACCGAAGCCATCAATTTGGTCGCACAAACTTTTGGCAAAGCCAATATCAAGGCTGGCGAAGAAATAGTCATCACGGCAATGGAGCATCACGCCAATATTGTGCCGTGGCAAATGCTCTGCCAACAAACCGGCGCAGTGCTAAAAATTGCCCCGATGAACACGCAAGGCGAACTGATTTATGAAGCCTTTGAAACCTTATTGAATGACAATACCCGCTTGGTTGCCGTGGCCCACATGTCTAATGCCCTGGGCACTATCAACCCCGTGCAAAAAATCATTGCCGCCGCTCATGCCAAAAACATCCCTGTACTGCTCGACGGTGCTCAGGCCTTGCCACATGCAGCTGTTGATGTACAAGTCTTGGACTGTGATTTTTATGTGTTCTCAGGCCATAAACTGTACGGCCCATCCGGCATTGGCGTTTTATACGGCAAGCAAGCCCTGCTGGAAGCCATGCCCCCTTACCAAGGCGGCGGCGATATGATCCGCACCGTCACCTTTGCACAAAGCACCTACGCGGGTTTGCCGCACAAATTTGAAGCGGGGACTCCCGCTATAGCCGATGTAATCGGTTTAGGTGCGGCGATTGATTACCTGAACAGC
>CAJAWH010000075.1 GCA_903945605.1 uncultured Methylococcaceae bacterium
CTAATCTCGCTAATACCACTTGGAAAAATGCATTTTTTCTTTAGCAATGTTAGAATCGACATAACTTCTCGCTAAACAGACGCAACAGGATGTCAACGGATCCCCGACAACTACAAGGCGCACCTGCGCTAGAAATTAAAACCAGCACTTTTTCCGTACCCACGCTGTTGCTGGCTTCCAATAATTTGGAAGCCATCGGGCAACAGCTTCTGCAAACCGTGGAAAAAGCGCCTGACTTTTTTACCCATTCCCCTGTGGTGTTGGATGTTCAGGCCTTGAACAATAGGCGTTTGCCTATTGACCTTAAAAAACTTTGCCGTCTTGTCCGCGATGTGGGCATGTTTCCTATCGGTATACGTGGCGGTAATGAAGAACAAAATGCCTTGGCCCTGAAACTGGCTATCCCTAATTATTCAACCCATCATCCGGTGGCGGCTGAACTGGCAAAACCCAAGGCAGCCCCACCACAAGCCGCCCCTGCTCCCAGCCCTGCGGTCAAGCTGTTGACCTTGCCAGTCCGTTCCGGCCAGCGCATTTACGCGGAGGGGGACTTGATTGTTTTGGCGCCGGTCAGCGCCGGTGCCGAAGTGATTGCTGAGGGCAATATCCATATTTATAGCACGCTCAGGGGGCGGGCCTTGGCCGGTGTGCCAAATAATACCGATGCACGTATTTTTTGTTCTGACTTGCAGGCGGAGCTTATTTCCATCGCCGGTAATTATCAGGTCAGCAGCAACTTTTCCGCACCTAAAGGCAAGCCGGTGCAAATATATTTGCAAGAACAATCCCTTATTATTAAAGACATTTAAGCCGTTATCGCTACGCTGGAGGAAATTTTTGTGGCAAGAATCATTGTTGTAACATCGGGTAAAGGTGGCGTGGGCAAAACGACCACCAGTGCTGCCATTGCTATGGGGCTTGCTAAAAAAGGCCATAAGACTGCGGTCATTGATTTTGATGTGGGGCTGCGTAATCTGGATTTGATTATGGGTTGCGAGCGCCGCGTGATCTATGATTTTATCAATGTCATTAATGGCGAAGCATCGCTGAACCAAGCCTTGATACGTGATAAGAACTGCAATCAGCTGTATATCCTCCCGGCTTCGCAAACCCGCGATAAGGATGCCCTGAGCCAAGAAGGTGTTGGTAAGGTGCTGGAGGAATTGGCCAAGGATTTTCAATATATCATTTGTGATTCACCGGCCGGTATTGAAAAGGGTGCGCAATTGGCCATGTATTATGCCGATGATGCTTTTGTGGTGACTAATCCGGAAGTGTCTTCTGTCCGTGACTCTGACCGGATGCTGGGCATTTTGTCCAGCAAATCGCGTCGGGCGGAGACTAACCAAGAGCCGATCAAGGAATATTTGCTGTTGACGCGCTATTCGCCGGAACGGGTCAAATTGAAGGAAATGTTGAGCGTTGATGATGTGCAGGAGATATTGTCCTTGCATTTGTTGGGGGTGATCCCAGAATCCAAATCAGTGCTGAATGCTTCCAATTCTGGCTTGCCGGTGATACTGGACGAAAAAAGTGATGCGGGCCAGGCCTATATGGATGTTGTGGCCCGTTATTTGGGTGAAGAATGCCCACACCGCTTTATTGATGAAAAGAAAGGACTCCTTGGAAAACTGTTCGGGGGCCGGTGATGGGCTTACTGGACTATTTTAAAATCAATAAGCCCCATTCGGCTGCTTTGGCAAAAGAGCGGCTGCAAATTTTGGTGGCGCACGAACGGACTTCCCGTAACCAGCCTTCTTATTTGCCACAATTGCAAATAGAATTGCTTGCAGTCATCCGTAAATACGTTAATGTTGACCTGGATGCCATTTCGGTCAATTTTGAACAGGATGAAAATCAGGAAACCTTGGAATTGAATATCATATTGCCTGATTATCAACCTAAATAGTTGTAATTTTCCCCCCCATTTATAAATAAAAGGTGAATGATATGCTTAGTGAAATCGGCGATGCTGCTGGAAAGGTCTGGCAATTTCTGGATACTAACGGCCCTTCCAGTGTGACAAAAATCACTACTGAAACTGGCTTGAGCAAGAATGACATACAACGGGCCATTGGCTGGCTGGCCAAGGAAGACAAATTGGACGTGGAGCTTAAGGGGCGGATTGAGACTTTGTTTTTAAAATAAGTGCCTGAAATAAATTGCCATAAAACGGCCGGGCAATGGTCTGCATTGCTTGGCCTCATTTCCTGTTAGGTCACGCCTGTTAAGCGGCTAGTGCAGTTCGCGGTGGCGGACAATAACGTTAAGCGCGGGGCTGTTGAAGCGCTTGGCTAAGGCATCGACCAAAAACACGGAACGGTGTTGCCCGCCGGTACAGCCCACGGCAATGGTCAGATAACTCCGGCCTTCTTTTTCAAAGCGGGGCATCCATTTTTCGATAAACGCTTGGATGTCTTCAAACAATTCATTGGCGTAGCGTTCGCCCTGCAAAAACTCGATCACCGCCACATCTTTGCCGGTCATGGCGCGTAATTCGGGTATCCAGTAGGGGTTGGGCAAGCAGCGTGCGTCAAACACGAAATCGGCATCTAGCGGCAACCCGTGCTTAAAGCCAAAAGACTGGAATTGCAAAGAAATATGGCGGTAATCTTGCTCGATCACCTGTTCTTTGATGAGTTCACGCAATTGGTGCTGTTGGGTCAGGCTGGTGTCAATCACCACATTGGCATGACGGGCAATGGCCGCCAGCATTTCCCTTTCAATCAGCAAAGCTTCTTTGAGCGGGATATTGTAATCGGTGAGGGGATGGCGGCGGCGGGTTTCGCTATAACGCTTTAGCAGTGTGGCTTCTTCAGCCTGCATAAAGATGACTTGGCAATCAATGCCCTGTGCGCGTATCAGGCTGAGGGTGTCAGAAAAATTGGCCAAGCTTTCGTTTTGGTTTCTGGCATCAATGCCAACTGCGGTTTTGGCGTATTTGTTGCCGTCAAACAACATGACTTTACTGATAAAATCTTCCAATAGGGCAACGGGAAGATTGTCAATGCAGTAATAACCACAATCTTCCAAGGTGTCCAGGGCGATGCTTTTGCCTGCCCCTGATAATGCACTGACTATGAGTAGTTTCATGGCAAACGGGCGGCTATTGCCCAATGGCGCCGCCCTGTACCCTTAACGGTGGTGGCCTGTTTTTTCTTTGTGTTTGGTGATTTGTCTGTCCAGTTTATCGACCATATTGTCAATGGCAACATACATATCTTCTTGGCTGTCTTCAGCAAACAACTTGGCACCGCTGACCAGCAGGGTGGCTTCGGCTTTTTGCACCAGCTTTTCAACCGTTAAAATAACGTGGACATCGGTGACATTGTCGAAATGGCGGGCCAGTTTTTCAAATTTGGCATCGACATGCGCTTTTAAGGATTCGGTGACGTCTAGGTGATGTCCTGTTACGATTACATGCATGGGTTAAGCTCCTTTTTTATTTTTGGATGGTTATTGCTAAAGAATTCTTTTTCTTTGGCTTGAGGGTGAAATAAGCATCGCTTCACGATACTTGGCAATCGTTCTGCGGGCGACGTTGATGCCCTTTTCTTTCAGAAACTCGGCTATTTTACTATCACTCAACGGCTTTGCGATATCTTCGTTGCCGATAAGCTCTTTAATGAGGGCGCGGATGGCGGTTGATGAACATTCGCCGCCACCTTGTGTGGACACATGGCTGGAGAAAAAATATTTGAACTCGACAATGCCATTGGGTGTGTGCATGTATTTTTGCGTGGTCACCCTGGAAATGGTCGATTCATGCAGTTCCAACTCTTCGGCAATATCGCGCAGCACCATGGGTTTCATGGCAATCGAACCATGTTCCAAGAAGCCGGTTTGCTTTTCAACAATGGACTTGGCCACCAGCAATAAGGTTTCGTTACGGCTGTGCAGGCTTTTGATGAACCAGCGGGCTTCTTGCAGATGGTCTTTCATGCAGGCATTGTCACGGCTATTGTCGGCACGTTTGATCATGGCGGAATAGTACGGGTTGATGCGCAACTTAGGGGCAATGTCGGGGTTGAGGTTGACTTGCCATTTGCCATTGTGTTTGGTGACATAAACATCGGGCACCACATACTCGGAATCAGCCGCTTGGATGCTTAAGCCTGGCTTGGGGTCTAAAGTGCGGATCAGCGCCACGACGGCATCAAGCTGGCGTTCGCTAAGCCCTAGCCTACGCATGAGCTTGGCTTGTTCTTGGGTCGCCAACAAGTCCAGGTAATGGCTGACCACTTGCAGGGCTTCGGAACGGCAGGGGGTGGTTTCAGGCAGTTGTTCGAGCTGTAGGCGCAAACAATCGCTTAAGTCTTGGGCGCACACACCCACGGGGTCGAAATGCTGGATACGGTGCAGCACCGCCATAACCTCATCCAGTTCCAAATCAGTTAGCTGGTTCAACAAGCCTTGGTGGATGTCTTCGGGGGGAAAGGACAAATAGCCATCGTTATTGACCGAATCAATGATCGCTGTAGCAATGGCATGGTCACGTTCTGAAAAAGGGGTCAGCTCCAGTTGCCACATCAAATGCCCTATCAGGCTGGTCGCTTGGCTATGCTGGGATTCAAATTCCACCGCTTCGGCATTGTTGCCGCCCGCTTCCATGACCGTGTCATAGATGTCTTCCCAAGAGGTGTCGACCGGCAAATCATCGGGTATGTCAGTTTGTGAGCCTTCACTGGTGACGGTGTCTTCGTGGTCGCTTTTTTTCTCCGGCGGGGTGTCGGGCAGGCTGTCCGCCAGCTGCGCCACGCCTTCCTCCTCGTTGATTTCCAGCATCATATTGGTTTCCAATGCCTGCTGGATTTCTTGTTGCAAGTCGAGCGTGGACATTTGCAGCAATTTGATGGCTTGCTGCAATTGCGGTGTCATCGTCAAATTCAGGCCTTGGCGAAGATGTAATGACTGTTTCATGGCAATCTATCTGATAGGGTTTTGTTAGAGTCTAAAGTTATTGCCCAAATACACTTTGCGCACTTCGTCATTGGTCACTATGCTTTCTGTGCTGCCTTCGGCAATAACTTTTCCGTCACTGAGGATGTAAGCTCGATCGCAAATGCCCAGTGTTTCCCGAACATTATGTTCAGTGATCAACACACCGATACCCCGGTTCTTTAAATGTTCGATAATTTTTTTTATGTCTTCCACGGAAATAGGGTCAACACCTGCAAAGGGTTCGTCCAGCAATATAAACAGCGGATCGCTAGCCAAGGCCCGGGCTATTTCCAAGCGCCTACGCTCCCCACCGGACAGACTCATGGCACTGTGGCTTTGTAGATGGGGAATGTTAAATTCTTCCAGTAAGGTGATAATGGTGGCCTCTATCTGCTTTGCTGACAGGCCTTTCCTGATTTGCAACACCGCCCGCAGATTGTCCGCCACTGTCAGTTTCCGAAAAATGGACGGTTCTTGCGGCAAATAACCAATACCTTGTGCGGCGCGAATATGCATGGGGTCATGGGTAATGACCTTTGAGTCCAATGTTATTTCCCCAGCATCGGCTTTGATAAGCCCAACCAGCATGTAAAAACTGGTGGTTTTGCCTGCACCATTGGGGCCAAGCAAGCCCACTATTTCACCTGTGTTGACCACTAATGAAACGCCATTGACCACTTGGCGTTTATTATAGGATTTTACCAGCTGCTTTGCTGCTAATGTTGCCATGTTATTGGGCTGTTTTGGGTTTTAAAATAACATGGACACGCTTGGAGGACGATGCTTTTTCACCGGCTTTGACCACTGAATGTTTACTGTCGTATTCGATCCATTGGCTGGCATAGGTGGCATTGCCTTGGGTGACGGTGGCCTTGTCAATCAACACCAGCAAGTTCTTTTTAGGATAATACTCCCCAGTCAGGGCTTCGCCGACAATGTCTTCGCCATCTGCACTTGGCTTTTGCCGGAAATGTACGGGATGTCCGGTAAACACCAATTTTTCCGCCTCGCCATTAAGCAAATGCACCACTAACTGGTCGGAGTTGACGTGGATACTGCCTTGGTTGGACACCACGCTGCCGATGTAAGTGCTGGTGGCTGTGGCATCATCATAAGTGGCGGTATTGGAATCAATGGTGATTTCTTGTTCGGAATCATTTTCCAATGCCTGGGTGTTCGGGATGGATACCGCCAACAAAAAAGCCACACAGCAGCCAACAATGTGCTTAGTGTTATTATTTTTTTTCATAATTGCCTTTGACTTTATCGAGCAATTGCAGCCGTATGGGCTCGATAAACACCAGTTTCATGCCTATTCCTGTTGTCCAATTAGGTGGGCTAATCAGTTCAGCTTGCTCTTTTGTCTCGGCATAGCTTGTTTCTGGCAACACCTTCAAATTGGATGTGTTAATTTTAAGCGCCCGTACTTGTGCCGCCGCAGCACGGTCTATAGTGACTTTGCCATTCAATAGCAGCTCTTTGCCATCGGCTGATAACACACCGCTTGCTGAGCCGACCACCCACGGCGGTGTCGAGTCCCTGTAGAAAGATATCAACGGGTTGAGCAGATGGGTAATACCATCATCACTAAAATGGATTATTTCATCGGTCAACAGCTGCTTTTTTAACCTTCCCTGCCCGTCCATTTCCCATTTGCTGTAGCCCTTGCTGAAATAGTCCGGGCTGTGCGGCCCCACCACTATGCCTTGAGGGCCACCCAATTCTGTCAGTTGCACCAGCCACCAACTCAGCAACGCCACTACGCCGGCATACAGGTATCTTGTATAGCTAGTCTGCATCATGCCTGCAAGTAGGCTTGTAACATCGGCTCATAACTGCCTTGTGCCTGCATGATAAAATCACACACTTCGCGCACCGCACCTTGTCCGCCCGGCAATGCCGTACACCAGTGGGCATGTTGCTTGACGGCAAAATTGGCATCACTGACGGCAATCGCCAAGCCCGCACGGGTCATGATGGGCAAATCCAGCAAGTCGTCGCCAACATGGGCCGCCTGTCCGGCACAGAGGGATAAGTTGTGGAGAATTTCTTCAAAAGCGGTCACTTTATGCTCATGGCCTTGGTAAACATGGGCAATACCTAAGTTTTTCATGCGTAATGCCACTGAATTGGAATTGCGCCCAGAAATCACCGCCACTTCAACACCGGTTTGCCGTAACAGTTTTATGCCATGACCGTCGCGGGCATGAAAGCATTTGTATTCTTTGCCCTGATCATCAAAAAACAGCCTGCCATCGGTCAGCACGCCATCGACATCCAGCACCAATAGCTTGAGCTGTTTAGCCCTTGCCATTATTTCCGCCATTTCGGTCATCAGACAATACCCGCTTGGATCAAGTCATGCATATTCAATGCCCCCAAGGCGCATTGCTGTTCGTCAACGACAATCAGTGCGTTGATTTTTTTTTGTTCCATGATCTGCATGGCTTCAGCAGCCAACATATCCGGCAAAATAACCGTGCAATGCGGTGTCATCACTTCTGTGACCCGTGTGTTATGAATGTTCAGGTTTCTGCCCAGCATCCGGCGCAAGTCGCCATCGGTAAAAATGCCTATCACGCGCTTATCATCGGCAACAATGGCAGTCATGCCCAATTGCTTTTCGGTCATTTCCAATAAGGCATCGATGATCAATGCCGATTCCGGCACGGCAGGCAATGCCGCACCAATATGCATGACATCTTTGACCCGCAACAACAGGCGCCTGCCTATGCTGCCGCCAGGGTGCGACAAGGCGAAGTCATCGCGGGTAAAACCGCGGGCTTCCAACAGCGAAACAGCCAAGGCATCACCCATCACCAAGGCGGCAGTGGTGCTGGAGGTGGGCGCCAAACCTAGCGGGCAGGCTTCTTGCTCAACGGCAACACTGATGCAGGTGTCTGAAAATTTGGCCAAGGTTGAATTGGGATTACCGGTCAGGGCAATCAACGGTACCCCCAATCTTTTTATGACCGGCAGCAAGGTCAACACCTCATGGGTCTCGCCCGAATTGGACAACGCCAAGACGACATCTTGCCGGGTTATCATGCCTAAATCGCCATGGCTGGCTTCGCCCGGATGGACGAAAAATGCCGGGGTGCCGGTGCTGGCAAACGTCGCGGCAATTTTGCCGCCAATATGCCCCGATTTGCCCATGCCAATCACCACCACCCGCCCTTTGCAGTCAAACAGCAATTGGCAGGCCTTAACAAAGCTTTCGTTGATTTGTGCCGACAAGCTGGCAATCGCGTCGCTTTCGACTTGGATAACAGCCCTGCCTAGCTCACAGAGCTTTTTTTCATTGAGCTTCATTTTCTGGTAATAGGTCAAGTGTATTATTTAATCTGGAACGCACCGCCATTGCCGGGGCATGAATTTTGTTCCCGTTAACCGGAACGGCAAACTCCAAAACAGAATATTGTATCATGCCCCGGCAACTTCTACCTGCCTACAATCCGGCTTTCAACCCGCCTAGCGGCTGAACGCCCGAATGGCGGCAATGCCCTGACCGCCTAACTGGCGTACTTTTTCAAGTTGCCCGGTACTAAGCCCACCCAGCCCATAAACCGGCAGGTTAACAGTATCAACCAGCTGTGCAAAGCGTTGCCATCCCAGCGGCGTTGCCTCGGGGTGGCTGGGTGTTGTTTGAACCGGCGACAATACGGCAAAATCCACGCCTATTTTTTGTGCATGAAGCAGTTCCGGCAAATTATGACACGAAGCGGCCACCCATTGATGGCCTTCGGGGCGGTGTTGGCAGGCAAGCAAATCTTGGCGGGTCAGGTGAATGCCATCGGCTTTGTGACACCCTGACCGGTACACGGCAGAATTTACCAGCAACTTAACCCCTTGCTGTTGGCACAAGGGATAGGCGTGGTCAAGAAAGCGTCCGACCGCTTCGGGCGATGATTGTTTTAAGCGGGCTTGAATGAGCGTTATGCCGCTGGCTAGCAGGTGGTCAAGATTATCAGTCAGCTTGGCTTGTCCGGCATCATCAAGAATGGCGTACCAAGCGGGCAGTTGCGCCGCGCATATCACCGCCTTATTGGCGGCAAGAAAAGCGTACTGATTGAGTTCCGGCGGTGCAACCCAGTGGCAAACTTGGCCCAGTGTGCTGCATACCTTGCCAGCAAACTGCCCGACTGAAAAGGCGTATAACTTGACCGTCACATCGGGGTATTGATACTGGAGTGTTATCAAGGGTTCGGCAGAGATGACCGTAATGCCCAGCTCTTCGTGCAGTTCCCTGTCCAGTGCTTGCCTGGGCGTTTCTCCCGCCTCAAGCTTGCCGCCCGGAAACTCCCATAAACCAGCCCATGCCAATGCCTCGCCACGTTGCGAAATCAGTAGCTTGCCCTCGGCGTTGCTGATGACACCGACGGCAACATGCAGGTAGTTGGGTTCCATGGGCAGATGAGGGGTCACAAGCGGTTTGTTGGCGGGTTCATGTCCGGTATTCTGCGTTGATTTTTACATAATCATAGGAAAAGTCACAGGTCAGCACTTGTTGGCTGGCATCGCCACGACCCAGTTTAACGGTAATGGTGATTTCCGCCTGATCCATGACACGCTGCCCTGCCGCTTCGCTATATGCCGCTGCACAACCGCCATTTTCAACGATGCAGACATCATCCAAATAGAGTTTGACCGATCCCAAATCCATATCGGCAACTCCGGCCCGCCCTACTGCGGCCAAAATTCTGCCCCAATTCGGGTCGCTGGCAAAAAATGCTGTTTTCACTAAGGGTGAATGGGCAATGGTTTTGCCGACACGCGCCGCCTCGTCATCGGTCAGCGCTTCTTCGACCGCGATACGGATCAATTTGGTCGCCCCCTCGCCATCACGGACAATCAATTCCGCCAACTGTTTCATGACTGCTTGCACGGCCTCGGCAAAACAGCGGTAATGTTCGCTATCGGCCATCAGTTCAGGCGCCGAAGAACAACCACTTGCCATTAGCACACAGGCATCATTGGTGGAAGTGTCGCCATCGACGCTAATCCGGTTAAATGATTGTCCGACCGCCGCTGCCAGGCAATCCTGCAACAACGCTTGACCAATCACCGCATCGGTGGCAACAAAAGCCAATAGGGTCGCCATATCGGGATGGATCATGCCGGCCCCTTTGGCTATGCCGTTAATGGTCACACTGTGGCCCGCAATACTGATTTGCTTGCTGACCCCCTTGGCAAAGGTGTCGGTGGTCATAATGGCGCGTGCCGCCTGTTGCCAATGGTCTTCATTAAGGTTGGCGCAAGCCACCGGCAAAGCTGCGGCAATTTTTGCCACCGGCAAAGCTTGGCCTATCACCCCAGTTGAAAACGGCAACACTTGCCGGGCTTCGCTGCCGGTTAGTTTGGCCACTTCAGCACAGCAGAATTGGGCATCTGTCAAGCCTTGCTTGCCAGTACCGGCATTGGCATTGCCTGAATTGACCAGCAGCCAGCGTGGCGCATGGGGCAAATGCTCTTTGGCCACCACAACAGGTGCGGCACAGAAGGCATTTTGGGTGAACACAGCGGCACAACTGGCTGTTGCTGGCATGGACACCAGTAAAATATCATCCCTGAGCGTTTGCTTGATGCCTGCACAAGCCGTACCTAAGGCAATACCGGCAATGCCAGGCAGTGCCGGAAAAATACTGTTTTCGTCTAATCCGGTCGGGAAAACCGCCATGATCCAATCTCCAATTACGCTTTAAAAAATAAGTGTACGCCGTTAATTTTCCGCTCTTGGGCAACCATACGCCTGCTTTGCTGCTTAAGTTTGAGCAAGCTATGGGGCTGCTCGCCTAAAGCCAGCGGAAAGATCACTTCCACTTCAATTTGTCCGTCCAAATAGTGGATCCTAAATTCTTCTATGATGAATTTCACGTCAGCAAAATAGCGTTCCAATAAGCGCTGGACATCACTACGTGCCAATGGCCGGCCATTTTCAAACAAGCCTTCGTCATTTTCCGTGTCGATATGCACCAACACGTCCATCACATCATCAAATTGATTGATCAGTTCATCCCTGACCACATCGCCGATGGTGTGGCCTTCTGATACGGTGATACGCGAATCGACCACGATATGGGCATCAATCAGGGCATCTTCACCCATTTGCCTTGAGCGCAACAAATGGATGCCTTGCACACCGTCTATGGCACGGATCGCCGTGCGTATTTCCGCAACTAAAGCGGGTGGCAAGGAAGTGTCCACCAGTTCTTTGATGCTGTCAAAAATCAAATCCAAGCCAATTTTAGCCACCATAATGGCCACAACAATGGCGGCAATCGCATCCGCCAAAGGATAGCCCAACATGACACCGCCCACGCCAATCATCACCACTATGGAGGACATGGCATCGCTGCGTTGATGCCAAGCGTTCGCCATCAGCAGTTTGGAGCGGGTCAGTTTGGCAATATGCTTGGTGTAATGGTACAAGCCTTCATTAATCAGGATAGAAACGGCGGCTATCACCAAGCTTAAATAGTTGGGCACAGGCAATAGCTCGGGGTTGGCTATGCGCTGCATCACCGACCAAGTGATGCCACCACCAACGGCAACCAAACTGACCCCTAAGATGACCGTGGCAATGGTCTCAAAACGCCTATGCCCATAAGGGTGGTCACGATCGGCTTTACGGCTGCCCAAGCGGACGGCAATAATGACCAGCAAATCGCTGAGCAGGTCGGTCAAAGAATGGATGCCATCGGCAACTAAGGCGGCGGAGTGGCCTAAAATGCCAAAGCTTATTTTGATTGCCGTCTGGGTGATGTTCATGCCAGCACCCACTAGGCTGGCCCTGGCTTTCAGGGTATCGGCACGGCCTGCGTCTATTTGCCCAACCATTACCCCCCCACTTTTATCAGAATGAAATATTCATGGTCACCGCGCCAAGTTTCCAGCACTTGGTGGCCACTAATGCGGCACCATGCCGGAATGTCTTGCATCACACCAGGGTCGGTGCATTGCACTTCCAACAATTGTTCGGGCTGCATTTGCTTGATTTTGTCCTGGGTACGGATAACTGGCATGGGACACAACAAGCGTCTGGCATTGAGGATTTCCCGTTTCATAAATACCAATCCTTGGGAATATCATCTTTGCTGAGTGGTTTGACCGTTACATTGCGTTCCGCCCCATCGGGAAACGTGATGCCCACCTGCACCCAGTCAGCCTCCCTGCCCTGCCCAAAGCGTGCGGTGATACTTGCCGCCAAAAACAAATCTTCCGCTGAGGGTTCACCATCCAACAATACCAACGGGCCATTATGGCTACTGGCCAGCAGACTGATAAATTCTTTTTGGTAGCCCTGCAAAAAACGCCCTTCGCCTTCTTCACGGGCAACAATAAGCTTGAAATTGGCGGCGGGGCGGATGTGTCTGCCCACTTTTAGCAACATGACATCGTCAAATTCATAATCCCGTTTGCCCTGGGCCTGCCACAAATCAAGCAATTTGGCAGAATAGTTTTTGTCCACCAAAAAACAGCAGCCCCCCGCCGGTTGGGAATAATCATCGATACCAAATTGCTCCGCCATAGCCATTTGTGGCTTACGCGACCGCCCGGTAATATCATGCAATTTTTCCCTATCCACCCAGCCTTCACGCTCCGGCAAGGTGGCAGGCAGGTTTTTGGCGCACAACGGGCGTAACAACAAATCATCGGCGCCGGATTGTTTGGCGACAATCGGCATGGTGCTGCGCCGTTGCGACATGGGCCGCTGTCCCATCACTTCCCCTGTAATGATGAAATCAAAGCCGTTCTCGACAATCCACTGCTTGGCCTTGTTGACCATAAAAATCTTGCAGTCCAAGCAAGGGTTAAGGTACGCCCCGTAACCATGCTTGGGGTTGATCAGCACTTTTTTGTATTCTTCAATAACATCAACAATATGCAATTTGATGCCCAATTGCTCGGCAACCCATAAGGCGTTGTTGCGTTTGGGCTTGGCCTTGTCTTTATCGCGGATGGCATGGGTATGGCCTTCCACACAAAAGCCCGTGAAGAAATTGATGCCCTCGACATGGATGCCTTGCTCCATGATGGTTTTTGCTGCCAACATGGAATCCAAACCACCGGAGATCAATGCGACCGCTTTTCTTTGTTGAGCCATTGTTGTTTTGATGAATTAAAATTGCGATATTATAACCGCTTATTGTCTGGAGCGGCGTTAACTTAAGCTAACAATCCAACATTGGTAATGACTCAGCGGAAGTTTGCTGACAACACGGGCTGATGGGGTTGTTGAAAGCCCGTTAGGGCGGGAAGCTAGGGTATTGTTGGATGGTGTCACGCGAAAAGCCCCCGCTGTTCAAGTCATTTGAAAATATCTATAAGTTTCTTTTTAAGCGTTTCAAAATGGGGATGTGCATAATCATAAGGCTTATCAGGATAAGCCAATTTATAAAGCTGATTATAAATAGCCTTGTGGCTATCTTTGGATTTAAATTCCGAGCAGCTAATAAAAATCTCAATACAGGATTTATGTGGTTCTGGAATGGCCGATAAGATTAAAGACTCCAAATTACCTGTTTGTGTTGTTGGATCGCACATAATATAAGTGCTGCTGATCGCTTGGATGCCTAATTGGTCTATAATTTTTGTCAATTCTTTTTCTGTATTTTCATAACCACCATTTTTTTGGTCGTTGGTAACGTCATCTGCATCAACAACAAACAAAACTTGATCAATCTGATCACTGCCAACCTCAAGCATCAAATTTTCATATGTTTCAGTTTTAAAGAAATTGCTTTTCCCATTAAGCACATAGTAAATTGCTTGGTTTTCATCAACACCAAGATGCCCAATTAGTTTTTGAAAAAATTCTTTATCATTTTTCCCTTCAACTAAAATAGCAGTTTTTACCACCCGCGCACCTCGCGTTCTTGTTCAATGCTGTCCAACAACATGTCATAATTCCGAGTCAG
>CAJAWH010000076.1 GCA_903945605.1 uncultured Methylococcaceae bacterium
CATTTTCTTCGCTGTCTGCCAACAGGGCTTGCATCCCTAGGCAAATACCCAAAAAAGGTTTGTTTTGGGCGGCCTGCCTGATGGTCTGAGCCAAGCCAGTTTGCTGCAGTGCCTGCATACAATCACGCATAGCCCCCACGCCCGGAAACACCACACGGTCGGCTTGTAGGATTTGTTCAGGATTGGCAGTAATCTGCACATCGGCGGTGGCATCGGCATGTTGCAGGGCTTTTGCAATGGAATGCAAATTACCCATACCGTAATCAATAACAGCAACAGTGGACATAAGGTTTACATACAAATGGGAATATTACAGCCTAAGCGTGTCGGACAGTTTTTTATAGGCTGCCTTTGGTGGAAGGCATTATACCCGCCATACGCTCGTCTGCGCTAATTGCCATACGCAAGGCACGACCGGTGGCTTTAAAAATGGTTTCGGCGACATGATGGGCGTTGACCCCTTTTAGGTTATCGATATGCAGCGTCACCCCGGCATGGTTGACAAAGCCTTGGAAAAACTCCCGAAGCAAGTCAACATCAAACGAACCAATCATAGCGCGGGGAAAGGTGACGTTGTAGTGCAGGCCAGGACGGCCGGAAAAATCCACCACCACCCGTGATAGCGCTTCATCCAATGGCACATAAGCATGGCCATAGCGCACCAAACCTTTTTTGTCGCCTATCGCTTTGGCGACCGCCTGCCCTAGGGTGATGCCGACGTCTTCAACGGTATGATGGGCATCAATCTGTAAATCGCCGTGGGCGACGATGTCCATATCAATCAGGCCATGCCGGGCGATTTGGTCAAGCATGTGGTCAAGGAACGGCACACCGGTGCTAAAGGCAGCCTTGCCCGTGCCGTCCAGATTGAGGGTGATTTGGATTTGGGTTTCAAGGGTGTTGCGGGTTACGGTGGCAGTGCGTGGGGTCATGAGGGTTTTAAATATAAAGATTAAGATTGCAATTAAACATTAGAACAGCAAATAGTCAAACATTTTGGCAATATTGGGATAACCGCAACTGTGCCACTTGGGTTTCGGTCAGGCTAGTTTTGGCGAAAAACTATTCCCTTCGACTTCGCTCAGGGAATGTTCGGCTTGACTTTGGCAACGCATAGAACCCCAGCGCGTTGGCTGAGCGAAGCCGAAGCCCTGTATTCCATCAAACCCTATCCAAACTACTTTTTTTGTAGGGGCGGGGTGGGCTATGACCGCGATCAGCCCGCTGTGCCTAGACCAGCCCTGAGCTGCGCCACTTGCGCTTCGGTCAGGCCGGTTTTAGTGGCTATCGTGGCATTGTCCAGAATATCCAGCAAGGAGGCGGCGATTTGCAAAGCCTTACGCTGTTCGCCTTGTTCTAAGCCCTGCTTCAAGCCCTCTTCGCGCCCCTGAAGCAAGCCATCCTGCAAGGTCTTTTCAATGCTGCCCCGCTGCAGGCGGATGAAGTCGTGGCGTTTGTCCTGGGCGTCCAGTTCTTCTTGGCTCATGCCGGCTTCGTTGGCGATGCCGAAGGCGTGCTGGATGTGCGGCTGTTTTGCCAGGCTGTCGGGGATGACATGCAGGGAGCCGGCGTTTTTGACGAAGTACAGCCAGCGGTCTTTGGCGGTGGTGAGTTGTGGTTCGTCCAGGTTGAA
>CAJAWH010000077.1 GCA_903945605.1 uncultured Methylococcaceae bacterium
CAGACGGCATTGCAAAAACATCCTGATGATGAAAATGCAACGGTGTTGCTGGCTTCTTTAATGATTAAGTCGGGGCAATACGAGCAAGCGTCGCGTACCTTAAAGCAAGCCATTGAGAAATTCCCTAAGGCCACTGCCCCTAGGCTATTGTTGGCAGAATTGCAAATGAACAGCCATTTGTCAAAAGAAGCGGAACAAACCTTGGAAGCTATTGTTCAGTTGGCACCCAACGAGTTTGAACATCGTAAACATCTGGCGGTTTTTTTAATGACGGAAAAGCGTCTTGATGATGCTGAAAAAGTGTTGCGTCTGGCGGTCAATGAGTTGCCGGAAAATGATCAGGCGGAGTTGGTGCTGGTCAATTTCTTGGCTACCCAGCGACAGCCCGAGGTGGCCATCGCTGAACTGATTCCGATGGTGGAACACCACCCCAAGCAGTGGAATTTACGCTTTAAATTGGCAGACTTGCAAATGACCGTGAAGCAGACCGATAAGGTGGAAGAGACCTTAAAGGAAATGCTGGCGTTAAAGCCGTCTGATGAAGTCACAAAAAATGCCGAAGGTAGTTTGGCCCGCTTGTATCTGGCAACTCAGCGGATGAGTGATGCCAAGGCGTTAGTCAAGCCATTGCTGGCAAAATATCCCGAAGATGCGGATGTTTTGTTGTTGCAGGGTGAGATTAATTTGGCTGAGCGTCAAGTCAATGATGCCATCACCTTGTTTAGAAAAGTTTTGGCTATGCAGCCACAAAATGTCAAGGCATTAAAATTGCTGGGTAATGCCCATGCTATGACCCGTGATTGGGTGCTGGCTAAAGAAAATAGGGAAAAAATTGTTGCATTGTTGCCTAAAGATGAATCGGCGAGGGTCGATTTGGTTAATATTTTGTTGCAGGCAGGCGATACCCAAGCGGCCTTGCAGCAATTGGCGGCGTTGTTTAAGTTGAATCCTGACAATAAGCAGGGGCTGGAAGCGCTGTTTAAGTTATATGTGCAGCAAAAGCAGTGGGATAAGGCGCAGCAAGTGGCGCAACAATTCCAGTTGACCGATAAGGAGGGGGTGACAGGTTATTTCTTGTCGGGCTTGGGTTATCAGGCAGAAGGCAAGTTGGATAAAAGTATTGGGCGTTTTATTCAGGTTTTGGATAAGCAGCCGTTGGCGGTTGAGCCGTTGACCCAATTGGTCAAGGATTATTTGGCTTTAAAGCAAGCGGATAAGGCGATAGCCAAATTAAATGAGCTGATTAAGCAACATCCGGAAAATTTTGTTGCTTACAGTTTGTTGGGTGGGGTGTATAGCGAAAGCAAAAAATTGCCGGAGGCCATTAAAGCATATCAGAAAGCAATTGAAATTAAACCGCAATGGCCTGGCTTATACCGCAATTTGGCCTTGCTTTATCATGTCCAAAATAATGATGATGAGGCCATTAAGCTTATCCAGGCAGGTATAGCCAAGGCGGGTGAACAGCCTGAGTTGGTTGCCGATTTGGCGGCGCTGTATCAGAAACGTGGTGACCACGACAAGCTGTTGGCACTGTATGAAAGTGTCTATCAGCATCAGCCGGATTCATTGCTGGCCATCAATAATTTGGCGCGTTATTTGGCGGACTTTGGTAAAGATAAGGCTGCTTATGAGCGTGCAGCAAAATTGGCTGGGCCTTTGGAGCAGGGCAGTGATCCGTATGGCTTGGATACGGTTGCTTGGATTGCTTATAAAAACGGCGATATGGTCAAGGCCGAGGCGTTACTGCTGAAGGTCAATGAGCTGATACCGTCCGATCCGGTCAGCAATTATCATCTGGGTATGTTGTATTTCCAAAAAAGTGATAAGGATAACGCCCGCAAGTTTTTGGAAAAAGCGGTTGGCCCCAAGGCTGAGTTTATCGGTTGGGGCGAGGCGATGAAAACCTTAAAGGCGGTTAATGGTAATTAAAGGCGATTAGCTGCTAGCTATTGCTAGCCGTTGGGCGGTTTCGGCAAATTGCCCCGATACACCCGCAGCAACATGAAAAAGGCCAGAAAATCATAGAGGCTATGAATGATGACGGGTGTCAACAGGTTGCGTTCTACGCCATAATCCATAGATAGTCCTAGGTAGATGCCGACCAATATTGCCAATACGGCATACAGCGGTGTGACGGCATGAACGAGGCCAAACACTAGGTTGCTGAGGATTAGCCCGGCGGTGACACCCCATGAGGCTTCCAGCCACGGTTGCAGCAGGCCACGGAACAGCAGTTCTTCGGATAGCCCGGCAACAGTGGCCAACAGCAATAAATCTGTCCAGTGGTAACGGTGCAGTTCCGGGCCCAGACTTTTCAGCAATAAGTCGCGGATGGCACCGACCGAAGTGGCTTGCAGTTTTTGTAAGCCAATAAACATCATGAACAGGGGCAGCGTGCCAAAAAAGCCATACAACAGGGCTGGTTCTGAAAAAATAATGTGTTGGAACGGATTGATACCGGCAAACCAGCCCAGCAGTTGTGCCAATAAGGCCAGTGATCCTTCAAAGATCAGGGCTTTTTTGTAAAAATCATTGTAAGTGGATGGATGCATTGCAAACTCGGAATGAATGGGTAATGCTCATATTCTATACAAATTCACCGGTTTCGCGTGGTAATTTCCGGCAACTTGACCTAGGACTGTTTTATGCACTGTTTTATCTATAAAAGCCTCAATAAAGACTATTTATACTTGTACATCAAAAATCAAGATGACTTTTCCCAAGTACCGGAGGCTTTGCTGGTCATGATGGGCAAACTAGAGTTTGTGATGAAACTGGAATTGTCCAGTGCTCGCAAATTGGCCAGCGAGGATGTTGGTAAGGTGATGGAATGCCTTGAAGATAAAGGCTATTTTGTGCAGATGCCGAGAACTGATGCGGTTTTGAATTGAGCGGTTTTAGCTGCGGTGTGGTTTGATTGCTGCACGGGACACCGTTCGGTTTGTGTCCCGTGCATGGTCAGCCTATATAGGGCTTACATCAAATGCACCGGGGTGTTGCCGATGCCCAACAAATGCAGCTGGACTTCCGTGTCCTGGGTGAAGTACAGATGCCCCAAGGCCGTGCCGTTGCCCGCCATGATGTCCAGTTCCGTGCCGGTGCCGTTATAGGCCTTCTCGTTGATGCTGTCGCCGGCCAGGTGGATCATGGACAAATTGACGTCATAGACCGGGGTGGCGATGGTCATGGCGGCCGCCAAC
>CAJAWH010000078.1 GCA_903945605.1 uncultured Methylococcaceae bacterium
GTGGCTGTTGGCCAGCACGCTGGTCAAGTTGGCCACGGTCACACCGCTGACGTTCAGGTTGTAGGCACTGTTTATCAAAGCCAACACACCAGCATCACCAACCAACTGCGTTGCGCTAAGGGCCAAGGTGGGCGTGCCGCCATCGGTCAGGGTGATGCCGCTGATTTTGCTGGCAGCGGTTTGTAGGGTGTTGAGCGCGGCGGCAACGTTGCTGGCAGTGTCGGACACGGCTATCGACACAACGTGGCTGTTGGCCAGCACGCTGGTCAAGTTGGCCACGGTCACACCGCTGACGTTCAGGTTGTAGGCACTGTTTATCAAAGCCAACACACCAGCATCACCAACCAACTGCGTTGCGCTAAAGGTCAAGGTGGGCGTGCCGCCATCGGTCAGGGTGATGCCGCTGATTTTGCTGGCAGCGGTTTGTAGGGTGTTGAGCGCGGCGACAATATTGCTGGAGCTGTCGGATACAGTGACCGATTGCACATGGGGATTGGATAGCATGTTGGCCAAGTTGCCGACAGTCACACCGCTGACGTTCAGATTGTAGGCACTGGAGATTTTGGCCAATATGCCGGCATCGTTGGCCCACTGTGTGGTGGAAACGGTTAGTGTGGGTGTACCGGCGTCGGTCAGGGTGATTCCTGATATTTTGGTCAGGTTGGCTTGCAAGGTATCCAATACCTTGGTTACGTTGCTGGCAGTGTCAGACAATGCAACCGCCTGCACATGGCTATTGGACAGTACGGCTGTTAGGTTGGCTGCGCTGACACCACTGACAGAAAAATTATAAGTTCCTGATATTTTGGCTAAAATACTGGTATCGTTGGTCAGTTGTGCTGTGGAAATGGCTAATGTGGGGATGCTGGGATCAGTCAGGGTGATGCTGGTGATTTTGGTTGTATTGGCTTGGAGGGTGTCCAATTTCAAACTAAGATTGGCGGCAGTATCTGTTATGGCAATGGAACTAGGTTTAATGTGCTGGCTGCCCAGTAGGGTGGTTAATGCGCTAACTGCGTTTGCTGCACTTACCCCGCTGACCGTGAAGGTATAATTGCTGGAAATGGTGTTGAGTATTGTCAGGTCGTTGCTAAGCTGTGCGGCTGTGAGGGACAAATTGGGAGTGGTTGCGTCTGTTAGAAAAATGCTACTGATTTGCCCTGAGATGCCTTGCAAGTAATCCAGCTTGGCCTGTACATTTACCGCCGTATCGGTGACAGTTAATGACAGTTTGTTGCCTAAACCAGAGAGTGTCGCCGAGTTGTTGACAATGTTTGCCAGTGTGTCTGTTATCAGAATGCCGCCAGCGGCTACTTGGGTACCCAATGCGAGCAGTTTGGCAGTGTTAGTGGCGACATTTGCCAAAGTGTCGGTGATGTAATTGAAAGTTTCAGTATTGCCCAGGCTATCGGTCATCTTGGGGGCGAGTGCCAGCAGCTGTGCCACGGTGATGGCTGAGGAGAACGGGTTGTCACCCACCGTGGTGTCCTGAACGGACAACAGTTGGCTGCCCATGGCTGCCAGTGCACTGAGGTTCATAATGCCGCCACTGTCAGCGACACGGATAGGTGCAGCCAATTTTTCATTGACGAAGCTGACTGCATCGGCGGAGTCCATTGTCAGTGACTTGCCATCCGAGGACAAGATGCTGATAGTGGTGCCGTCGGGCAGGCTAAAGCCGCCGATGACGTTCCCCAATGGTAGCCACTTGGCTTGGTAGGCGTTGATGTTGGCAACGCTGTCGGTGATATTGTTGAACGTTTCAGTATTGCCCGAGGCATCGGTCATTTTGGGGGCGAGTGCCAGCAGTTGTGCCACGGTGATGGTTGAGGAGAATGGGTTGTCGCCCACTGTGGTGTCTTGCACGGACAACAGTTGGCTGCCCATGGCTGCCAGCGCACTGAGGTTCAGGTTGCTGCCGAGGTCGGTGACGTGGATAGGTGCAGCCAATTTTTCATTGACGAAGCTGACCGCATCGGCGGAGTCCATTGTCAGTGACTTGCCATCCGAGGACAAGATGCTGATAGTGGTGCCGTCGGGCAGGTTAAAGCCACCGAGTGCAGCCCCTAATGACAGCAGATTGGCTTGGTTGGCGTTGATGTTGGTGGAGCTGTCAGCAATGTTGATGCTGCCAGCAGGGATTTGCACGCCCAGTGCGAGCAGCTTGCTGGCGTTGACAGCGATATTGGCAGCTGTGTCGGTGATGTTGCCGAATGTTTCGATATTACCCGAGGCATCGGTCATTTTGGGGGCGAGCGCCAGCAGCTGTGCCACGGTGATGGCTGAGGAGAATGGGTTGTCGCCCACTGTAGTGTCTTGCACGGACAACAATTGGCTACCCATGGCTGCCAGCGCACTGAGGTTCAAGTTGCTGCCGAGGTCGGTGACATGGATGGGTGCGGTCAATTTTTCATTGACAAAGCTGACCGCATCGGCGGAGTCCAGTGTCACCGATTTGCCGTTCGCGGACAAGATGCTAATGGTGGTGCCATCGGGCAGGCTAAAGCCACCGAGTGCCGCCCCCAATGACAGCAGATTGGCTTGGTTGGCGTTGATGTTGGCAACAGTGTCGGTGATGTTGTTGAACGTTTCGGCATTGCCCAAGGCATCGGTCATCTTGGGGGCTAGTGCCAGCAGCTGGGCCACGGTGATGGCTGATGAGAATGGGTTGTCGCCCACCGTGGTGTCCTGTACGGATAATAATTGGTTACCCATGGCTACCAAGGTGTTCAGGTTCAGGTTGCTGCCGTCATCGGCGACTTTGATTGGCGCGTTTAGCCCTTGCTTGAAGAAAATAAGGGCATCGGGCATATCCATGGTCACCGATTTGCCGTCTGTGGACAGGATGCTAATGGACGCGTTATTTTTTAGTAAGAAACCACCAAGTTCGTTACCCAGCGCGAGCAGCTTGGGCATGTTGGCGTTGATGTGGGCGAGCGTGTCGGTTGCTGTGACACTAACATTCAGGCTGGCGGGCATCTGGATCAGCGCTGCTGAGTTGGCGACAATATTGGCCACAGAGTCAGAGATACTGATGCCGCCAGCACTGAGCTGCGGAGCTAGCGCGAGCAATTTGGTTTCGTTGTTGACGACGTTTGCGGTCGTGTCGTTGATCCATATTGCCAGTTCGGCACCTAGTTTTGTCAGTGCGGTTGCGTTGGCGACGACATTGGCTGTTGTGTCGGTGACGTTAATGGCACCGGCGCCAATTTGTTGTGTGCCCATTGCAAGCAGTTGATTGACGTAGGTTGCCACGTTTGCTGCCGTATCATTAATGGTTATCGCCACATCAGTCCCTAGCGTGGCAAGTACGGTTGCTTTAGCTGTGATATTTGCCGCTGTGTCGTTGACCTGAATGCCGCCAGCGACAATTTGAGGGTCTAATGCGAGTAATTTTGCGGCGTTGGCGGTGACATTGGCTAAGGTGTCATTAATCGCGTTGAAAGTTTCAAGTTTGCCGGTGCTGTCAAACATCTTAGGGGCGAGTGCCAACACGTCCGCCACACTGATGTACCAAGGGAACGGTGGCGTGTCTGAAGTGTCTTGGACTGATACCAGTTGTTTGCCCAAAGCGGCTAGCGCGTCGGCGTTATTGCCAATATTGATGCCATAGTCAGATACGGCTATTGGGCTACTGGACGTTTGGGCATAAGCCAGGGCACTGGCGACTGATAAGGTGACAGGTGAGGTCATGGGGGCTTCTCTAAGGGTTGTATAAAAAAGTGATGGATTGAAATTTGAACGGGGGCAATGCGCAGCTTATGATGAGGCAATCCGTTGCTAAGTCAGCATAGGTGGGCAATCAACCTGTGGTTAAAGTGGTTAAAGCCGATTATTTTGTGATAGGGCAATTGGCTAAAGTGATAATGGCAAAAGTCAGCGGATAGTTGAAGTAAGGGCGCATGACCATTATTTTAACCCATCGGTATAAACGACATTTTAATAAACAGTTCAATATCTTGAATGCTGTTAAAAATGAGTTGTACGGTTTACCGGTTGCGTGTTTATTTTTTAACCGATGGGCTTTTCAAAGCTGGGGCTTATCAAATTTTGAATTTTTTTGATTATATAAGCTTTTGATAAAAATTGATAGCTTGGCCTGGGTTTGCTTTATTGGGGCGTTCAGCAACGGCGGTCACGATTGTTCCCCTCAAAATGGCCTGATACGCTTATAATAGTATTATGCTATGACTTGATGGGTCTCGCCCCATTTGACAGATTGCCGGTACATCAGTACTGTAAACATTTTATAACCACCCGCATCAACACCTGCCAGCTTAAGAGCCATTAATGGAACAATTTCAAAGAATAAGCCGTTTACCCCCGTATGTTTTCAATATCGTCAATGAGTTGAAGGCCAAAGCCCGGGCGGAAGGCGAGGACATCATCGATTTTGGTATGGGCAACCCGGACCAGCCGACCCCCAAACATATTGTCAATAAATTGATTGAGGCCAGCCAGCGCGAGGACACCCACCGTTATTCCATGTCCAAAGGCATACCGAGGCTCAGAAAGGCTATTTGTGATTGGTATAAAACCCGCTTTGATGTGGATTTGGATCCGGAAACCGAAGCTATTGTCACCATAGGCTCCAAAGAAGGTTTGGCACATTTGGCATTGGCCACACTGGGTCCGGGTGACGTGGTGCTGGTGCCTAATCCCGCTTATCCAATCCATCCCTATGGCGTTGTCATTGCCGGTGCCGATTTGCGCCATGTGCCACTGGTGCCCGGAGTGGATTTTTTTGAAGAACTGCATAAGGCGATAGCGGAATGTTGGCCTAAACCGAAAATGTTGATCATCAATTTTCCCGGCAACCCCACTGCGCAATGCGTGGAATTGGATTTCTTCCAGAAAATCATTGATCTGGCCAAGGCTAATAATATCTGGGTGGTGCATGACATTGCCTATGTCGATATTGCCTTTGACGGCTACAAACCACCGTCTATCCTGCAAATCGAGGGGGCCAAAGACATTGCCGTAGAATTTTTCTCAATGTCCAAAAGTTATAACATGCCCGGTTGGCGGGTTGGCTTCATGTGTGGCAACAAGCAATTAGTGTCAGCGTTGGCGCGGATTAAGTCCTATTTGGATTACGGTACTTTCACGCCGATACAAATCGCCGCTATTGCCGCTTTGGAAGGCCCACAGGATTGTGTCACTGAAATTGCCGAGATGTACCGCAAGCGCCGGGATGTCTTGTGTGATGGCTTGAACGCCACAGGCTGGCCGGTGGAAAAGCCTAAGGCCACCATGTTTGTCTGGGCCAAAATCCCTGATGCCTATTTGTCTATGGGGTCTTTGGAGTTTTCTAAAAAACTGTTGTTGGATGCTAAAGTGGCGGTGGCACCGGGTATCGGCTTTGGTCAGTACGGTGATGACCATGTGCGTTTTGGTCTGATAGAAAACGAACACCGTACTCGCCAAGCCATTCGCGGTATCCGCATGATGATGAAAAAGGATCAGGTTATTTGAATGTCACGCCCGAGGCCTTCCCAAATGGGAGGGTCATGGTGCTATTTTTGGTTAACAAAAAAGGCCGCAACAATCTGTTGTTGCGGCCTTTTTTGGCGTCTGGCAGGCGGGCTTGCTTTGTTAAGCCTAATCTTAAGCCATAGCTTTGACTTTGGCGTTTAATCTGCTTTTGCCGCGGGCCGCTTTATTTTTGTGTATGATGCCTTTGTTTACCGCAGAATCGATAATAGGCATGGCAATTTTAAAAGCTGCTTGAGCTTTTTCCTTATCGCCGGAATTAACGGCAACAATCACTTTTTTTACGAATGTACGCAAATTGCTGCGCTGTCCTGCATTGCGAACACGGCTTTTTTCCGCTTGTTTCGCACGTTTCTTAGCTTGTGCTGTATTAGCCATAGTGTCTCGAATCTTGGTAAAGTTAACTAGCCCAATATTATCGTTTTAAATGCTATGATTGTCAATTTTATAATCAAGTGACGGGGTTAGTTTTGAGCAAACAGCTTTTTAAATCGACGGCGGTAGTCAGTGCCATGACCTTGATATCAAGGCTGTTAGGCTTTGTCCGCGACACCTTGATTGCGCGGCTATTTGGTGTTGATGTAGCTACCGATGCTTTTTTTGTTGCCTTTAAAATAGCTAATTTTTTGCGTCGTCTGTTCACTGAAGGGGCGTTCGCCCATGTCTTTGTGCCAATTATTGCCGAAGCCAAACAACAGGATGACCCCCATGCCTTACGGCAATTAATCAATAAAACCACTGGCACATTAAGCTTGTGGTTGCTATTGTTCACTGTATTGGGATGCCTGCTTGCGCCTTTACTGGTGTGGCTACTGGCACCCGGATTTTCTTGGCAAGGTGAGCAACATGCTTTGTCGGTGCAGATGTTGCAGATCACTTTCCCCTACCTGTTGTTTATTGTTTTGGTCGCTTTTATGGGTGGCATTTTGAACGCCCACGGTCAGTTTCTGGTGCCAGCATTGACCCCAGTTTTTCTTAATATCAGTATGATTGCCACTGCCGTCTGGCTGGCCCCTCAGCTGGATGTGCCGGTGACTGCACTGGCTTGGGGGGTATTGGCGGGCGGCGTGGTGCAATTGCTGTTCCAATTGCCCGCTTTGGCCCGATTGGGCTTATTGCCCTGTTTGCAATTCGATTTTCAGGATAGTGTGGTGCAGCGCACTATCAAACAGATATTACCGGCTGTTTTTAGTGTTTCCGTCACGCAAATCAATTTGTTGTTGGATACCTTGGTAGCCTCATTTTTAAGCGTGGGCAGTGTCTCTTGGTTGTATTATTCTGATCGGCTAGTCGAATTTCCGTTAGGCATTTTAGGGTTGGCGTTGGGTACAGTAACGCTGCCTGTTCTTGCTAAGCATCATGCCGACGAAAATCCGGCCGGATTTTCCAATGCCATTGACTGGGGCTTGCGCTTGGCTCTGCTAGTTGGGTTGCCCGCCACGATTGGCTTAGTGGTATTGGCTGAACCCATGCTGTCAACATTATTCCAGTACCACGACTTTAGCTTGGAAGACGTGCATAGTTCTGGCGAAAGCTTAAAAGCTTATGCTATTGGCTTGTTGGGTTATCTGATGATAAAAGTGTTGGTGCCGGGTTTTAGTGCCCGCCATGAGTATCAAATCCCAATGCGGATTGGCGTGTACGCGATGCTGGTCAGTTTGGCGTTAAATGTGCTGCTGGTGTTTCCGATGGCTCACGCCGGTTTGGCACTGGCGACCTCGCTGGGCGCGCTTTTAAATGGCGCGTGGCTATTAAAAATATTGTTTGACCACAAGGTGTATCAGCCGTCTAACGGGTGGTTGTTGTTTGCGGGGCGCCTATTGTTGGCGAATGTCGTCCTGTTTGCAGTCTTGTATTTTCTGGTTGATGTCAATTGGTGGCAGCAGTGGGGATCGTTGGCGCGGGTGTTGAATTTGCTGAAATGGATAGTGCTGGGGGGCGTGGTGTACTGTGCTGCGTTATTGTTAAGCGGCTTACGTCCAAGCCATTTGATGGTCAGATGAAAGTATTGCTTGTGCGGCAGTCTTGCCGCACAAGCGTTACGGCTTACCTGCTATATTTTATGGTAAATAGCCGCGCCTTCTTCAATAAACTGGCGGGATTTTTCGTCCATACCAAGCTGTAACGCAGCTTCTTCATCCTGAATGCCTTTGGCTGCGGCATAATCGCGCACGTCTTGGCTGATTTTCATCGAGCAGAAGTGTGGCCCGCACATCGAGCAGAAATGTGCTATTTTGGCGGAATCTTTAGGCAGGGTTTCATCATGGAATTCGCGCGCCTTTTCAGGGTCCAGGCCAATGTTGAATTGGTCTTCCCAGCGGAATTCGAACCGTGCTTTGGACATCGCGTTGTCACGCGCTTGGGCGCCTGGATGGCCTTTTGCCAAATCGGCGGCATGGGCGGCAATTTTATAAGTTACGATACCCTCGCGGACATCTTGCTTGTTCGGCAACCCCAAATGTTCTTTTTGGGTGACGTAACACAACATGGCGCAACCGTACCAACCGATATTGGCTGCGCCAATGGCTGAGGTGATGTGGTCGTAACCAGGTGCTATGTCGGTGGTCAGTGGCCCTAAGGTGTAGAAGGGTGCTTCCCCACATTCTTCCAGTTGCTTCTCCATATTGACTTTGATCATGTGTAACGGCACATGCCCTGGGCCTTCAATCATGGTTTGCACGTCATGCTTCCATGCTATCTTGGTCAGTTCCCCCAGCGTTTCCAATTCGCCAAATTGTGCCGCGTCATTGGCATCGTAGATTGATCCGGGACGCAAGCCATCACCTAACGAAAAAGATACGTCATAAGCTTTCATAATCTCGCAAATCTCTTCAAAATGCGTGTACAAAAAGCTTTCGGTATGGTGCGCCAAGCACCATTTCGCCATAATGGAGCCGCCGCGTGACACAATGCCGGTCATGCGTTTGGCAGTCAAGGGCACATGGTGCAAACGCACACCGGCATGGATGGTAAAGTAATCCACGCCTTGTTCGGCTTGTTCAATTAAGGTGTCGCGGTAAATTTCCCAAGTCAGTTCCTCCGCTTTGCCGTTGACTTTTTCTAACGCCTGATAAATGGGTACAGTGCCAATCGGTACGGGTGAATTGCGTAAAATCCATTCACGGGTTTCGTGGATATTTTTGCCGGTTGACAAGTCCATAATGGTGTCACCGCCCCAGCGTATGCCCCAGAGCATTTTTTCCACTTCTTCGTCAATGGAAGAAGTGACCGCTGAATTGCCTAAGTTACCGTTTATTTTCACCAAGAAATTACGCCCGATGATCATCGGTTCCAGCTCAGGGTGGTTGATGTTGGCGGGGATAATAGCGCGGCCCCGTGCCACTTCATCGCGGACAAACTCAGCGGTTATCACATCAGGTATGGCGGCACCAAAGGAATCGCCCGGGTGCTGGCCTTTGCACAACTCGCGCATGTCTTCCATTTTTTGGTTTTCGCGGATGGCAATAAATTCCATTTCCGGCGTGATAATGCCTTTTCTGGCGTAGTGCATTTGCGAGACATTGGCACCTGCCTTGGCGCGGCGCGGCTTGCGGATATGTTCAAAACGTAGCGCGGCAGTGGCGGGGTCGGCAAGGCGTTGCTGGCCAAATTGCGAACTGGGGCCTATCAATAATTCAGTGTCGTTGCGTTCCAGAATCCAAGCTTCCCGTACTGAAGCCAAGCCTTTTTTTAAGTCAACAGCCACATTGGGGTCAGTGTAAACGCCCGAGGTGTCATAAACATAAAGCGGCGCATTTTTTTCCGTGCCAAAATGTGCGGGGGTGTCAGACAGGGTGATTTTGCGCATCGGCACCCGAATATCGGGGCGGCTGCCTTGCACATAGATTTTTTCTGATGCGGGGTAAGAGTCGATTTTTACGCCGACGCTTGCGGTGCTTTGCTGTCCGTTAAGAACTGCGCTCATATTTTTCTCCAAAAAATAATTATCAAGCGCAGGAAGTTTTCGGGCTTTCCTACGCTGGTATTAACCAGAATCAGGTACAAAGGGTTTCTCTCAGCCTCAAGATAAATCATGAAGCACCCCTAGCCTTTACGGATGTCGGACTAAATTAAAGCAAATGTCGGAGGATTGCAAGTGGTGCTGTTATGATTGCCCCGTTTAGCATTAAAAACAGCTGCTATTGCAGTTTTTTTTCTGTAGAGCTGCGACAAATGCCAGATTCAGCTCAGTTAATGATGCAAATGTGCTGCCAGCCAGCGTGCCGCTACTTCCTCTGTAATGCCTTTGCGTTGGGCATAATCACTGAGCTGGTCGTTGTCAATTTTGCCGACGTTGAAGTACTGCGCGTCGGAATGGGCAAAATACCAGCCACTGACTGCCGAGGCAGGGTACATGGCATAACTTTCGGTCAGTATTATGCCGGTGTTGGCAGTGACATCCAGCAGCGCGAACAATTTTTCTTTTTCGGTGTGGTCGGGGCAGGCGGGATAGCCGGGGGCAGGGCGGATGCCTTGGTAAGCTTCATTAATCAATTGCTCATGGTCGTGAGATTCTTGTTCGGCATAGCCCCAGTAGTCTTTTCTGACTAACAGATGCAGGTATTCGGCAAATGCTTCGGCGAGGCGGTCGGCGAGGGCTTTCAGCATGATGGCGCTATAGTCGTCATGTTGCTGTTCAAATTCTGCCAGCTTGGTTTCAATGCCAATGCCTGTGGTCACAGCAAAACCACCGATATAATCGGTTACGCCACTGCCCTTAGGGGCAATAAAATCGGCCAAACAATAATTGGGGCGCCCTGGGGCCTTGATATTTTGTTGGCGTAAATGGTGTAGGGTGGCTCTGATTGCAGAACGTGTTTCATCAGTGTACAACAACACATCATCACCGTCGCTGTGGGCGGGGAAAAAACCAACCACGGCACGCACCCCTAGCCAGTTTTCGGCAATCAGTTGCTGCAACATGGCTTGCGCGTCATTAAACAATTTCCGCGCTTCACTGCCTATGATGGCATCATCAAGAATTTTAGGGTAGCTGCCCGCCATTTCCCAAGTTTGGAAAAACGGTGACCAGTCGATGTAGTCGGCCAATGTTGCGGGGCTCACATCATCAATGACTTTCACGCCTAAAAATTTGGGCTTGACCGGCTCATGTGCAAGCCATTGGTATTTATTATCCCTGGCTTTCGCCAACGGATGTTGTTTGGTTTGTGCGTGTTTGCCTTTGTGGCGTTCGCGCACATCGGCATATTCACTGCGTAACTGGGCGGCATAATCAGCCAGTGCGTCGGCGCTTAACAGATTGCCTGCCACGCCGACGGCGCGGGATGCGTCACTGACATAGACTGTGGTGCCGGTATAATTCGGTTCGATTTTAACGGCGGTATGGGCGCGCGAGGTGGTGGCCCCGCCGATCATCAGCGGAATGGTGAAGCCTTGCCGTTGCATCTCTTTGGCAACATGCACCATTTCGTCGAGCGAGGGGGTGATCAGGCCGCTCAGGCCAATAATATCAACATTTTCCAGGCGGGCAGTTTGCAGTATTTTTTCCGCAGCCACCATGACGCCCAAGTCAATCACTTCGTAGTTGTTGCATTGCAACACCACGCCGACGATGTTCTTGCCAATGTCATGGACATCACCTTTGACTGTCGCCATTAAGATTTTGCCGTTGGTCTGGCGGTCACCGGCCACTTTATCGGCTTCCATGAATGGCATCAGATAAGCCACTGATTTTTTCATCACCCGGGCCGATTTGACAACTTGCGGCAAGAACATTTTACCCGCGCCGAACAAGTCGCCCACCACGTTCATTCCGGCCATCAGCGGCCCTTCAATGACGTGCAGCGGGCGGGCGGTTTCTAGTCGCGCCGCTTCGGTGTCTTCGTCGATAAAGTCCGTGATGCCTTTCACCAGTGCATATTCCAAGCGCTGGGCAACCGGCCAACTGCGCCACGCCTGTTCTTCAGGCTTGGCATCATTGCTGCCATCATCACGGTACTTTTCGGCAAGTGCCAGCAATGATTCCGTTGCACCAGCATGGCGGTTTAAAATCACCGCTTCGACCGCGTCGCGTAGCTCGGTGGGAATGTCTTCATAAATTGCCAATTGTCCGGCATTGACAATGCCCATGGACATACCTGCCCGGACAGCATGGTACAAAAAGACCGCGTGAATGGCTTCGCGCATCAGATTGTTGCCACGGAATGAAAAAGACACGTTAGAAACGCCGCCGGATATCAGCGCGTAGGGTAGGGTCTGTTTGATGGTGCGGGTAGCTTCAATAAAGTCCACGCCGTAGTTATTATGTTCGTCGATGCCAGTGGCAATGGCAAAAATGTTGGGGTCAAAAATAATGTCTTCTGGCGGAAAACCCACCTGTTCGACCAATATTTTATAGGCGCGTTGACAAATTTCGACTTTGCGGGCTTGCGTGTCCGCTTGCCCTTCCTCATCAAAGGCCATGACAATAACAGCGGCGCCGTAGCGTTTCACCAAGCGTGCTTGGTGTATGAAAGCGGCTTCACCTTCTTTCATAGAAATTGAATTGACCACCCCTTTGCCTTGAATGCACTTTAAACCGGCTTCCAGAATATCCCATTTGGAAGAGTCCAGCATAATGGGGATTTTGGCAATGTCGGGTTCTGACGCGATCAACAATAAAAACCTGACCATAGCGGTTTTGGAGTCCAGCATCCCTTCATCCATATTAATATCGATGATTTGTGCCCCGTTTTCCACTTGTTGCCGGGCCACATCCAATGCGGTTTCAAAATCCCCTTCTATGACCAGTCGCTTGAATGCGGCCGATCCGGTGACATTAGTGCGTTCACCCACGTTGACAAATAAGCTGTCGGCGGCAATGGTCATGGCTTCCAAGCCTGATAAACGGCATTGTTTGGGCAGGTCGGGTACGGTGCGGGGCGGGTGTTTTTGTACCGCCTCGGCTATGGCTTGTATGTGTGCCGGGGTTGTGCCGCAACAGCCGCCGATGATATTTAAATAGCCACTGGCTGCCCATTCGGCGATTTCTTGCGCCATCGCTTCAGGTGACTCGTCGTATTCGCCAAACTCATTGGGCAATCCGGCGTTAGGATGGGCAGAAACATGGGTGTCCGCAATCGCCGCTAGTTCGGCAATATATTGGCGCAGCTCTTTTGCTCCTAATGCGCAGTTAAAGCCAAAAGAAATAGGTTGTACATGTTTTAACGAATGCCAAAATGCGGCGACCGTCTGCCCTGATAGGGTGCGTCCTGATGCATCGGTAATAGTGCCGGAGATCATCACCGGCAATTGATAGCCAATCCCATCAAAAACATTGCCTACGGCAAATGCGGCGGCTTTGGCATTAAGGGTGTCGAAAATGGTTTCAATCAGGATAATATCGGCGCCGCCGTCAATCAGCCCACGCGTGGCCTCAGTGTAAGTGGCCACCAATTCATCAAAGGATATGTTGCGGAAGCCAGGGTCGTTGACATCCGGCGACATTGATGCTGTGCGGCTGGTGGGGCCCAGCACACCGGCAACAAAGCGTGGCTTGTCAGGTGTTTTGGCAGTATACTCGTCGGCTGCTTGCCGTGCCAATGCAGCCCCTGCTACATTCAATTCGTATACCAGCTGTTCCATGCCATAATCAGCCATGCCAATGCTATTGGAATTGAAGGTGTTGGTCTCGACTATATCGGTGCCGGCGGCAAAATAGGCGCAGTGGATGGCTTTGATAATATCCGGTTGGGTCAGTGTCAATAGGTCATTATTGCCTTTTAAATCCATCTGCCAATTGGCAAAGCGGCTGCCGCGATAGTCTTTCTCTTCCAGCTTGTAGCCTTGGATCATCGTTCCCATGGCACCGTCCAAGAACAGGATGCGTTGGGACAGGCGTTGTGTTAAAAGGGCTGTGTTGTTCATGACGGGTTTGTTAGGGATGAAGTCGGTTTGCGGTTGCTTAATATAACGCCAAAGATTATTATTTTCAGCTGTTTTTAACGGAGACCAACATGTCAAAACCAACCATCATACAGGTATTCAAAAGTGTGTTCGCGGCATTTATGGGCGTACAAAGCGAAGCAAACAGAAAAAGGGATTTTGAACAAGGTTCACTAAAAACTTACCTGATAGCAGGTGTTGTGTTTACGGTTATTTTTATTGGGGCAATTGTGGCATTGGTGTCAATCGTTTTGGGATAGGCATTGTTGCCAACGTTGAACGAAGCCGAACAGGATGCTGCAACTTATGAAGCGGTGCGTGGCATCTGCTACACACCGCCAACGTGCTGCGTAACATCCGTTAATATAAAAAAGCCCAAGCGAGCTTGGGCTTTTTGTATCGTTCATGCCCCTTGCAGACGGCTTATTTTTTTAAGCCTTCCTTAAATGAATTAAGCATGGCGGCAAATGTTTCAGTAAACATTTCTATGATGCCACCAAACAAGGTGTTGATAGAGATGCCTTGCTTTAACATAAATACCGCGCGGATAACCGCGGCAAGCAACAGGCCAACCACGGGAGGCATCAATTCTAAGAGCAGCGATAGGAACACGCCGCCGCCGGATTGAAAGCCGCCTTCATTTTTTCTGTCGCCAATGCTGGTCAAATCCCTTTCGTAATTGTCGCCGCCTTTGTCAGCTCTAAATTCTTCCAAAAGAAAAACTTGGAAATTCACCAGCAGCAGTTGTGATGCCAAAAATACGCCTGCAGCAATACATGCCCACATCACGGCATTGCCTGTGTTATTTTTTATGGCTGACTGATAAATCCAGATCGCCACAAAAATCATTACCATCGCACCAATCATAGTTGTACCTTTATAATTTTATTATATTTTTGTTAGAAAAAAGTAAAGATATGTACATTTTAACACCATGTTAGAGCCTTCTTTTTCAATGACTTTACATGATTCGTACTTTTCGCGTCCTGGGGTTGTTTGTTTTTTCAGCTCGCCATTTTCAACAGAATACTTAATGGCTATCTTCATTTCCTTAGTACGCCCCACGGAATCGGTGGAGATGGTCTCCAACGTGCCGTCTTTCTGGAAAATCCATTCCACCTTAACAGCTTTTTTTTCGCCGTCAACTTTGGCGGCCTCTGCATAGAGGTTCCATTTGCCGACCAGTTCAGAATTATCCTTCAGTGGGATGTCAGCGCTTGCAGTAAATGACTGGAAAGCTGCTGCTAACAGCAATAGTTTAACGCAATTTTTCATTATATTCTCGCCCCGTACCTGACTATTAGTGAAGTTTAAGTTTAAACCATCCTTTGTCCGCTATCGAGCTTTAATTTTGAGGCCTGCTTGCGGGCTGTTTTCTGGTTGCAGATAGGGCGGGCCATGATGTCCGACTGCCGTTTTTTGTGTGGCAAGATTCAAAAAAAGTGCTGTGGGTATTGACATTAATTGTCGCTAAAGTATCATGCAAGTTCCACAAGCTATGAATTTAGCGATTTTCAAAATACAAATAATAGGTAGGAACATCCATGGGGTTCATCTTAGATCTGACTTCAATGTTAAAAGAACCAGCTGGCATGGTCGGCGCGGTTGTTGTAATTGCTGCTGTGTATGCTTTAGTAAAATGGGTATTTGCTGAGCATCCAGACGACAAAAAATAAGCAGTACACGCACGTCATGTTCAAGGCTGCTACCAATGCAATATTGGTAGCGACCTATAAAAAGCCAATTACCTCTGTTTAAATTTTTAGTTTCTTCTATAATTTATACATTTTGTTTTTAAATGTATAAATTCATCCTCGATAGAATAGACCAAGCCATTGCCCTAAAAGTACCTGCTACGGGTATAGGGTTGTTCCGTGTCTTTTATGGCCTGATAACTCTTCAGGAAATAATATTCCTGTTTTATTTTAGTCACCTGATCTTTGATCCTATCCCTTTCATTGATGTCGAATTCCCTGCAATCCCTTTATTTTTGAGCCTTTGGGCGATCATTGCCGGTTTTGTAGTGGTCGGTTACCGTTATCAGTTTGCCGTTTTTTGCAACTATGTCTTTTGGATTGTGTTCGTCAATTTCACCTCTATGCAGAGGGATTTTGATGGCGGCTTTGATTTGTTTATGGTGGGGGCGGGATTTTTCCTGCTGTTTATGCCGGGTGACAAGGCATTTTCAATCGATAGCCTCAGGTACAAGCTGAACTTTCCGTTTAGGCACTACAGCACTTATCAGCCTGTCACCGTTCCAGCATTGGCGTATTATTTGCCTGTGGCGATATGTTTGGGTTTTTTGTATTTCGATTCTGCTGTCCACAAGTTATTTGCCGAGCATTGGCGTAATGGCTTGGGTTCTTGGTTACCTGCCACCCAGCCCTATTACGTATCGGCAATCGACATGTCAGTCATGCTGAATAATGAAGTGCTGGAAAAGGTCATTGGCTACACCATTTTGGTTTTTCAGTTCACCTTTGTTTTTTTCTTCGCTAAACGCCATTGGCAAATTTTTTATCTTTTGGTCGGAATCGGCTTGCATTTGGGCATCAGCCTCTCATTAAACATTTACCCTTTTGGCATGGCCATGCTGGCGTTCTATCTGCTCATAGTGCCTTTTGCTTGGTGGGGTGCGCTAGGCCGTCTGCTTACTGCCAAACAGCCAGCATTGACGGTGTTTTATGACCAGCAATGCCCGTTGTGCAACCGCGCCGTGCTGATAATGAACCACTTTGATGTGTCCAATTGTGTGGATTTTAAAAGTGCCCAACAATATGCCCAAGATTATCCGGCACTAAGCAATATCAGTGCCGACGGGTTGCTGCAAGATTTATATGCCTTAGATGCCCAAGGTGCTGTTTATAAAGGTTTGGACACTTATATCCAAATACTGCATAAGATCAGGTATTCATCTGTTTTGGCAGGATTGTTGTCTTTGCCGGGCATTTACTGGCTGGCCGCAGGCAAGTATCGGGCCATTGCCGATAGCCGCGCCCGTTTGGCTTGTGACTTGGCCTGCCTTCCCCAGGTTGCACCCAATGCCGTGGGTGACACCTTGTACTATAAGTTATTTGAACAGTACGGCAGTGAACATCCAAAGGGCTTGCCGATAAAGCTGGCGAAAATAACGATGGTGTTTTTATTATTGCAACTCAATAGCACACTCCATTACGGCATTGCCTATCGGTTGCATTTGGACAGCAAGCAGAATGTACTGACAGACACCTTAAGCAAGGCCAGCAATGCACTATTGGAGGTTTCGCAAACCTTTTGGGGCATTGCCCCCCATGCCCTGTATCTGCACGATCATTTTGCCGGTTATGACCATATCTTGGCGATCACTTACTTGGATAGGCAAGGCGTAGAGCATTGGCTGCCCTTTGTCAATCAACAGGGTAGGTTGTTGGCTCCTAATTGGGGGCGGGTGCAGTCCATGTGGGCGAACATTGCGGTGACACCCACCATCAATAACGTCAGGCTGCAAAAATTTATCATGAAAGTGACCGCTTTTTGGGGGCAAAAAGAGGGTTTAGACCTTGATAATGCAAAGTTTATTATAAAAATGAAGAAAATTGACGCGCCGGACACTTGGGTGTACGACCAACTACATAAGAATTTTGCTGCCGAGTGGACAACAATTGGTTCGGCGACATGGGCCAATAAAGTGATTTCGTTTGATTTGCCTCAAAATATCAATGCGCTATGACAGCCTTTGGGGTGGGAAGTAGTTTTTATTATTGCATCATCAAACGAGTCATGATATAAATTGCCCGTGCTTTTACAAATTGGCGCACAATAAATAAAATAATTTAAACCGTTTGGAGGATATTATTATGAAAAAAATCTTAGCACTTTTGGCTATGGCATTGATGGTTGTTGGTTTGTCTGGCTGTTTGGACAACCCAGATGGTTCAAAACAAAAAGTTTCAAGTTCAATCGAACTGTAAGTAAAATTTTTGTAGGAACAAAAAACCCAGCTTTATGCTGGGTTTTTTGTTGGTGGCCTCTTGCAAAAAAGATAGTCTAAGCGGGGCTTATCAAGTGCGCCCATAAGTCATAGTCGTCCGCTTCTTCCATTTCCACGTCCACAAACTGACCTACTTTCAGGTGGGTTGCCCCATCAATAAAAACTTGCCCGTCTATTTCCGGTGCGTCGGCACGGCTTCTTGCCACTGCCCCTTCTTCAACCACCTCATCAACCAGTACCCGCTCGATTTTGCCAATACGGCGTTGCAGGCGATCCGCGCTGATGCCAGCTTGATGCGCCATGAAACGCGCCAAGCGTTCTTGTTTTAGCGCATCTGGGACTAAGTCCGGCAAGCTGTTGGCGGCTGCACCTTTCACTGGGGAATAAGCAAAACAGCCCACCCTATCCAACTGTGCGGCACTTAAAAAATCCAATAATTCCTCAAAGTCACTTTCTGTTTCTCCCGGAAAGCCGACAATAAAGGTGCTGCGCAAGGTTATCTCGGGGCAAATCGCCCGCCATGCGCTTATTCGTTCCAGGTTGTTTTGGGCGGCGGCCGGGCGCTTCATCAATTTTAAAATGCGGCTGTTGGCGTGTTGGAAAGGGATGTCCAGATACGGCAAAATTTTGCCATCGGCCATTAAGGGGATGACCTCATCCACATGCGGATAAGGATAGATATAGTGCATCCGTATCCAGATGCCCAAATCCCCTAGGGCTTCCGCCAAATCGTAAAAACGCGTTTGGATAGGCCGATGTTGCCATTGGCGGGTTTGATATTTCAAATCCAAGCCATACGCACTGGTGTCTTGTGAGACTACCAATAGTTCCTTGACTCCCGCATTTGCCAAGCGTTCCGCTTCCAGCAACACATCGTCTATTGGGCGGCTAACCAAGTCGCCGCGCATGGACGGGATAATGCAAAAAGTGCAACGGTGGTTGCATCCCTCGGAAATTTTTAGGTAGGCATAATGGCTAGGTGTCAATTTGACCCCTTGCGGCGGCACTAAGCTAGTGAAAGGGTCGTGACGGGGCGGTAAATGCTCGTGTACGGAAGCGACCACTTCATCAATGGCATGTGCGCCGGTCACTTTTAAAACTTGTGGGTGGCGGGCGCGGATTTCTTCTTCGCGGGCTCCAAGGCAGCCTGTGACAATTACCTTGCCATTTTCTGCCAGTGCTTCACCAATACTGTCCAATGATTCTTCCACTGCGGCATCAATAAAGCCACACGTGTTGACGACCACCAGGTCGGAATTATGGTAACTGGGTGATATGGTGTAGCCTTCGGCGCGTAGCTTGGTTAATATCCGTTCGCTGTCAACAAGGGCTTTGGGGCAGCCTAGGCTAATAAAGCCTACGGTGGGGGTTTTGCTCATAGTTTATTTGTTGTGGGGTTGGGGCAAGGGGGTGCGCAACGGGCTAGCCTGTTGGGGGTGAAATTATCAATCCATTGTAATATATTGATAGGCGATTTAATATGACAATGCTATACAACGGCAGGCTTTGCTGTATGCCAGAATTTTTCTTAAGCGGGGGTGACGATGGAATTTAAACCGGATGTGTTGCCGGCTCTCATCAAGGCAGCTACTGAAGCAGTGGCACACCATGCCGAAGAGGTGACGGCATTGGATCAAGCCATCGGTGATGGCGATCATGTCATTAATTTGCAGCGTGGCTTGCAAGCGTTAATGGAGCAGCGTGAAGCGTTAGCGCAATTGGACTGGTGCAGTGCTTGGCAAAAAATCGGCATGATCTTGATGTCCACGGTGGGCGGTGCTTCGGGGTCTTTGTTTGGCACCTTATTTGTTACTATGGGTAAGGCGGCAATCGACCAGCCATTAGGTTTGCTTGGCTTTGCCGCGGCATTTGCTCAAGGTGTTGCGTCTGTCAAGTTACGGGGCAAGACCGAAGTGGGTGAAAAAACCATGGTGGACGTGTTGCAGCCAGTTGCCGAACACCTTCAGTCGGTAGCTGGCACGCCGACCGGATTACAGCTACTGTTGCCCGAAATTGACCGTGTTGCCGTTGCCGGTATGGATTCCACCCGTGCTATGCTGGCATCTAAGGGACGGGCCTCATTTATGGCTGAGCGCAGTGTTGGCCATATTGATGCCGGTGCCAGGACTAGCCAGCTAATGATTAGCGCGATTGTCGCCGAATTGGCGAAACATTCAGCATCCCCATCTTAAATGCGCGGTATGGACAGGGGCATCCCAAAGCTTTAACAGCTCTTCATCAAGCAACGTGATGGTTATTGAGCAGCCTGCCATATCCAGTGCCGTGGTGTAATTGCCCACTAACGAACGGGCAATGATAACGCCTTGGCCTTGCCAGTACTGTGCCGCCAACTGGTAGATCAGATAGAGTTCAATTAATGGCGTGGCACCAAAGCCGTTGATGTGCAGCAAGATGGCTTGGCCTTTGGCCGGTTTCAGCTCAAGCTGGATGGCGTGGGTCAAGGTTTCGACAATTTCAGTGGCGCTGCTGAGCGGCAGTGTTTGCCGCCCGTGTTCACCATGAATGCCCACTCCCATTTCCATTTCCGTATCACCCAGTGTAAAGGTTGGTTTACCCAGGGCTGGCACGGTGCAGCTGCTCAGAGTCACCCCCATTGAAGCGGTTCGCCCCTTAATTTTATCGCCTAACGCTTTGCAACTGGCAAGGTCCATGCCCAGTTCTGCAGCAGCCCCCAGCATTTTTTCGACGATGAGCGTGCCAGCAACCCCTCGCCGTCCGATGGGATGATCCTTCGGCAAGGCAATATCGTCATCGACCACAACGCTGGCATTGGCACACCCCAGCATTTCGGCGGCAATTTCGAAATTCATGATATCGCCCGCATAATTTTTCACGATGAATAGCACGCCACCGCCGGACTCCACCGATTGTGCAGCTGCCAATAGCTGGTCGGGGGTGGGTGAGGTGAACACTTGTCCGGGACAAGCTGCATCTAACATGCCAAAGCCCACTAAACCAATGTGGAGAGGCTCATGGCCCGAACCACCCCCTGACACAAGAGCCACTTTGCCGGGGGTGATCGGTGTTGCGCGTTTGACAAAACGGGGATGGCTGTTGAGCGTGGCAATGCCCGCGTGGGCTTGGGCAAAACCGAGCAAGCTATCATCAAGTAGGGAATCAACACCGTTAATGAATTTTTTCATGGCGTAATGGATCGCTGGTCAGGTGGGTTAAGAGTGGCTTGCCAGTAATGCGGCGCTGACAGCGCAAAGATCACGCTCAAGCCAAGTGGGTTGATAAGGGGAACAGGCCAAATCTTTTTCATCAGAAATGCCGGTCAATACCATCAAGCTGCTGATGCCCGTCCGGACGGCCCCTAAAATGTCAGTTTCGAGGCGGTCACCAATAGCGACCGTATGCTCCGGCTTGGCATTCAGCAAAGCCATTGCCTGTTGGTAGAAAATAGGCTCTGGCTTGCCAATAACGATAGGGCTGACCCCAGTGGCCACTTCCAGCGCTTTTAATATGGCACCGTTACCGAGGGTAACGCCGTGTTCAGTAGGTAAGGAGGTGTCTGCATTGGTGCCGAAAAATTTGGCCCCCTCCCTGATGTTGATGGATGCGGTGGCGAGTTTGTCCCATGTTAGCGTGGCATCTTTTCCGCACACCACAATATCGGCACCTTTTTCATAAAGACCGGTGAGTGTGAAGCCATGGCTGAGCAATGGCAGGGTTGCCCCGTCTTCACCCACCACAAACACTTTGGTGTCGGCGGGCGGGTAGTGCTGGGCAAGATAATGCGCGGTTGCCATACCGGAGGTGAGTATCTGCCCGGCAGCCACCGAAACGCCCATGTTGGCTAGCTTAGTGACGTATTGCCCCGCAGTAGAACTGGCGTTGTTGGTTGCCAAAACATAAACTGCGCCCAGTTGGCGCAAGGTGTCAAAAAATTCTACCAAGCCCGGCAAAGGTTTGCTGCCGAGCCATAAAACTCCGTCCATGTCGATAATAAAAGCCTTCATATCGCATAAGTTTGGCATGTTTACCGTCCTGTGTAATGTGATTGGATACCGCGTGCCGTAAGTTAACATGGATTGGCAGCAGCACGGCAATGTGTGCTGACAAGCCGAAATCGGTGCTTGCCAAAACGGTGGCAACGGCAATTGCCTTGCTTGCCTAAAAAAGGCAACGGCGTGGTTGTCTGCATTTGGTAATAAGAATGCCACATGAATGCAACAAAATTATGAAAAAATTGACATAAAAGAGTGGCAGGGCAAGACAATGCCCCTGCCTTTGTGCAGGATGTACAGGTGTGATGAGGCATGATAAGCATTGGGCATTGACATCCGCGAGCTTTCTCTTTACAGTTATCACCGCAAAACAATTATGTACAAACAATAAATACTATATATAACCCTTCGGAGCAAATATCATGGCAAAACCATTAATTCAAATGGCATTAGACTCATTGGATTTTGACGCAACAGTAGGATTGGCTACACAAGTAGCTCCTTTTGTTGATATTTTTGAAATTGGAACTCCATGCATCAAGCACAATGGTGTCAATCTGGTAAAAGAACTGAGAGCCAGATTCCCAGACAAATTGATTTTGGTTGACCTGAAAACAATGGACGCTGGTGAATACGAAGCGACTCCTTTCTACGCTGCTGGCGCAGATATTTGTACAGTGTTGGGTGTTTCTGGTTTGGCCACTTGTGTAGGCGTCATCAAAGCAGCCAATGCACATGGTGCAGAAGCACAAATCGACTTGATCAACGTCGAAGACAAAGCGGCATGTGCCCGTGCAACTGCTGAAGCAGGCGCCCATATCATGGGTATCCACACTGGTCTTGATGCCCAAGCCGCCGGTCACACACCTTTCTCAGATTTGAACGACATCGCAGCTTTAGGCTTGCCAGTCAGAATTTCTGTTGCAGGTGGCATTAAAGCCGCAACTGTCCAAGACGTGGTGCGTGCAGGCGCGAACATCATTGTTGTTGGTGCAGCAATTTATGGTGCACCTTGCCCAGCTGAAGCAGCTCGTGAAATTCGTGAGTTGGTTGACGCAACTGAGGTATAAGTAATGCATCAGCAGCTTGTCATAGAAAAAATTTCAAGCATCCTTGAAGCAACAGACGACTCGTACGATGTAAAGTTGACTGCCCTGCTGGATAATGCCAAGCGCATTTTCATAGCAGGTGCAGGTCGCTCCAAATTGGTGGGCAACTTCTTTGCAATGAGACTGGTACACGCCGGTTATGATGTCAGTGTCGTAGGTGAAATCGTAACGCCTAGCATCAAAAGCGGCGACCTGCTGATTATTATCTCCGGCTCTGGCGAAACGGAACAGCTCATAGCCTTTACTAAAAGTGCCAAGAAAGTTGGTGCCAGTATCGTGTTGATATCAGCCAAGGCTGAGTCAACCATTGGTGATATGGCTGAGGCCGTTTTCCAAATTGGTCGTGCCGAACAATACGCAAAAGTGTTTGGTATGCCAATGGGGACAGTCTTTGAATTATCGACATTGCTGTTTTTGGAATCAACTATATCCCATGTGATACATGAGAAAGGCATTCCGGAAGAAGTGATGCGGGAAAGACACGCCAATTTAGAGTAAGACTATTAAGAACGGGTGGTTAATCGTCACTCGTTCTGATATTGCGCCAGCTAATTGCATTGACTGGGCAGGATTGTCGCTTTACAAGGGCTATTAATAAAAAACACTAAGAATCAATATAATAGGTTAAAGGAGAATAAAATGACTTCGCGCCGTGAACTAGCGAATGCCATACGCGCTTTAAGCATGGATGCTGTGCAAAAGGCAAATTCTGGTCATCCAGGAGCCCCAATGGGGATGGCGGATATTGCTGAGGTGTTATGGAATGATTACATGAACCATAATCCCACCAATCCAAAATGGCCTAACCGCGATCGCTTCGTATTATCGAATGGTCATGGGTCGATGCTCATCTATTCCCTATTGCATCTGACTGGCTATGATCTTCCTATTGAAGAATTACAAAAATTCCGCCAACTACATTCCAAAACCCCAGGTCACCCTGAATATGGTTATGCGCCTGGCGTAGAAACCACCACAGGGCCTTTAGGACAAGGCATAACCAATGCGGTGGGCATGGCTATTGCCGAAAAAGCATTGGCGGCACAATTTAACAGGGATGGACATAAAATTGTTGATCATCATACCTATGTGTTCTTAGGTGATGGTTGCTTAATGGAAGGGATTTCCCATGAAGCGTGTTCATTGGCTGGCACATTAGGTTTGGGCAGCCTGATAGCATTTTGGGATGACAATGGTATCTCAATTGATGGACATGTTGAAGGCTGGTTTACTGATAACACACCGAAACGTTTTGAAGCATACGGTTGGCATGTGATTGCCGATGTGGATGGGCATAACGCCGACGAAATAGCAAATGCTATCCAAATGGCTAAGGCTATAACTGACAAACCGACTTTGGTATGTTGCAAAACAACAATTGGTTTTGGCTCACCCAATAAAGCAGGTAGCCACGCTTGTCATGGTGCCCCATTAGGCGATGCAGAAATCAACCTGACCAAAGCGGCATTGGGTTGGGATCATGGCCCGTTTGAAATTCCGGCTGATGTTTACGCAGGCTGGGATGCCAAAGCCAAAGGTGCGGCAGCGGAAGCGGCTTGGAATGAAAAATTTGCCGCCTACCAGACGGCTTATCCAGAATTGGCCAGTGAATTTGCAAGACGCATGTCCGGTGAATTGCCTGCTGATTGGTTGGAGCAAGCGGCCGGTTTTGTTGCCAGCGTAGATGCGGAAGCAAAAACTACAGCAACAAGACTTTCTTCATTGGCGTCAATCGAAGGCTTCGCCAAAATATTGCCAGAAATATTTGGTGGTTCTGCCGATTTGGGTTGTTCAAACATGACCGAATGGTCAGGTTATAAGCCCATGCGTCATGACAGGCCCGATGCCAACTACGTCAACTATGGTGTACGTGAATTTGGTATGTCAGCCATCATGAATGGTATCGCATTGCACGGTGGTTTCATTCCATTTGGCGCGACTTTCCTGATGTTCTCTGAATATGCAAGAAATGCCGTGCGTATGGCCTCATTGATGAAAATCCGTTCGATATTCGTCTATACTCATGACTCAATTGGTCTGGGTGAAGATGGCCCGACCCATCAACCGATCGAGCAAACCGCAACATTGCGGATGATTCCAGGCATGAATGTTTGGCGTCCTTGTGATGCGGTGGAAACAGCCATTTCATGGCAATTGGCATTGGAACGTAAAGAGGGGCCATCAGTATTGGTTTTCTCGCGCCAGAACTTGCCGCATATTCCCCGTACCAGCGAACAGCTGGCATTGGTTGCCAAAGGTGGTTATGTGTTGGGCGATTGCGAAGGTGTGGCCGATGCCATTATCATCGCTACAGGCTCCGAAATTGATCTGGCATTGAAAGCGGCGGCGCAACTTGCTGAAAGCGGTAAAAAAGTGCGCGTGGTGTCAATGCCGTCAACCAATGTATTTGATGCCCAAGATGAAGCCTACAAGGAATCGGTGTTGCCTAAGGCCATAACAAGACGCTTGGCTGTTGAAGCCGGTGTTACCGATGGCTGGTGGAAATATGTGGGTACCAATGGAAGGATTTTGGGCCTCGACCGTTTTGGCGAATCAGCGCCAGCGGGCGAGCTATTCAAGGAGTTTGGCTTCACTGTTGACAACGTAGTGAAGAACGTAGAAGCATTATTTTAATTCTAAAGCAATTCGGTCAAGGTTTCTGTAGCGGTAAAGATAAAAATCAAAACAAACGCTTGCAGGAACCTTTATCCACTTCGTCCGACTCATAGGTGAACAACGTGAAAAACAAACATTTGACGAACAGTTTATTGGCAGCAGTACTGTTGGCTAGTCCTCTAGTTAATGCAGATTCAAAATATCCGGCAGCGGATTTCCAACCTGAAGTTGTATATCAAGATAAAGATTTGATTGCAAAAGAAGGCAAAGCGGAAACAGCGCCTGCAGCGGCAAAGCCAGCCGCTAAAGTAGTGGAAGCGACAGCCGTAGATTCAAAGTATCCTGCCGCTGATTTTCAGCCTCAAGTTATTTATCATGACGACAACTACAAGCCTAGTGAAACAGTAAAAGCCACAGCCACTAAAGTGACTGAAGAAAAAGTGGCCAAAACTGTGGAAACAGACACTGCTGATGTTGCTGCCACAGGTGAAACAGCCAAAAAAGAAGACACATCACTTAACTATATTTTAGGTTTGGTAGGTTTGGTTGCAGTAGGTGGCTTTTTGTTCAAAAAACAAGGCGGTTGTGCTTCAGCTAAAAAAGCGGCAACCAGCACAAGGGTTGCATCTGCAACCACTAAAATTGCCAATACCGGTGTTGCCAGATATTTGAACAAAGTGTCAGGTACAGGTGTGTCCCGTTATCTTGAACAAAAAGTAAAAACTAGCACACCGGTCACCGGCGTAGCCAAATATGTGGCTAAACAGGTTGTAGCGGCAAAAACAACAACAGCGCAAACAAAAACGACTGGGGTTGAAAAATACATGCGCGATCGGGGGTAATGAATGAGCCATGACAATTCGGGTGTTTTTTTTATGCCTGCAGTAGCAGGTTTGTTCTTTTTCATGAAACGGCCAAAAATTGAGGAGATTGAGCCTGTTGCATCTGTTGTGTACCAACCGCACACATCAGGCCTGACAGGCGTGGCGAGATATTTGCAAAGTCAAATTGTTGTTATAGATGAACAGCCCGACAATGAAGCATCTGCCCCTAGTGCTACAGGTGTTGCCAAATACCTTGAAAAAGCGGAGCAACATAAAATTAGTGGGGTAAGCAAATATTTGCTCAGGCAGTCATTCGTAGAAAAGCAAAAAACACAAGAAATTGTCATGGAGCAGTTGACCGGTGTAGAAAAATATTTGAAAAATGTAAAACCCCTTGCCAGAGTGACAGGGGTAGCCAAATATTTAAAGCATCAAGACAGTTTGCCCAAACCGAGCAAAGTTGAGCAATATATGGCCAGACAGGCCATATTGGCAAAATATAACATCAAGCAGCCAGCCGCTACTGAAACAAAATTTGAAATGAGTGGTGTTGCCAAATATCTTCTGAGCCAAGAAAACCAACCCAAACCATCAAGGGTTGCCAAGTATCTTGCTAGGCAAGCAGCGTTGGAATTGTTGCAGGACAAGCAAAAAATGCCAGAAAAAAAATTGACAGGGGTTGCCAAGTATCTCTCGGTACAAGAGAGCCTGCCGCAACCTAGTCGGGTTGCCCGCTATATAGCCAAACAATCAGCCTTATCAGCAATAGTGGCGAAAGAAACCCCCGTAGCAAATGTGACGGGTGTTGCAAAATATTTGCAACAGCAGGATGCCATGCCTAAAGTGAGCCGGGTGAGCCGATATGTTGCCAGACAAACACTGGCAGTAGTAAAGCAACAAGTTGTCTTAAACGAAACAGGCGTTGATAAATATGTCCGCCAGTTCGGTTAAAAAATACATAAAATTTTATTTTACAGAAAATTAAAGGGTAACACTCATGAGTAAAAATTTATTGGAGCAGCTTAAAGAAGTCACAATTGTTGTGGCGGATACGGGTGATATTGAAGCGATAGAGAAATTTACCCCCCGTGACGCGACAACCAATCCTTCTTTGATCACCGCAGCAGCGCAAATGCCACAATATCAAGGTATTGTTGATGACACTCTGAAAGGGGCGAGGGCGACACTGGGTGATTCAGCTTCAGCGGCAGATGTCGTGTCTTTGGCATTTGACCGGTTGGCAGTTTCTTTTGGCCTTAAGATACTTGAAATTATCCCGGGCAGGGTTTCCACAGAAGTCGATGCGCGTTTGTCATTCGACACAGAGGCAACCGTAGCCAAAGGCCGTGAACTGATTGCCCAGTATGAAGCCCAAAATGTAAGCCGTGAGCGTGTTTTAATCAAAATTGCAGCCACTTGGGAAGGGATTCAAGCAGCAGCAGTGCTGGAAAAAGAAGGTATTCATTGTAATTTGACCTTGTTGTTCGGTATTCACCAAGCGATTGCTTGTGCCGAGAATGGCATCACCTTGATTTCACCTTTCGTTGGACGGATTCTTGACTGGTATAAAAAAGACACCGGACGTGATTCTTACGAGCCAGCAGAAGACCCAGGTGTTGTATCAGTGACGGAAATTTATAACTACTACAAAAAATTCGGTTATAAAACTGAAGTCATGGGTGCCAGCTTCCGTAATGTCGGTGAAATTTCCGAATTGGCAGGTTCTGATCTGTTGACTATCGCACCTTCATTATTGGCTGAACTGCAAGCGACTGAAGGCGAATTGCCAAGAAAGTTAGACCCTGCAACAGCAGCGGGCATGGAAATTGAAAAAATATCGATAGATAAAGAAACTTTCGACCGTATGCACGAAGAAAACCGTATGGCCACTGACAAATTGGCTGAAGGTATTTCAGGTTTTGCTAAGGCATTGGAGTCTCTGGAAGAATTATTGGCAACAAGATTGGCGAGTTTGGAAGCTTAATCAAGCCAGGATGTATCAGCGTTCAGGGAAGAACGCCCCCCGCTAACCTCGCAATTAACATTAATTAGGTCTATCAATGTCACAAAAAATTTTAGATGTCGTCAAACCGGGTGTAGTGACTGGCGACGATGTACAAAAAATATTTGCCATCTGTAAAGAAAATAAATTCGCTCTGCCAGCCGTCAACGTCATCAGCACAGGTTCAATCAATGGCGTATTAGAAGCCGCTGCCAAAGCAAAATCTGCTGTTATCGTACAATTTTCAAATGGTGGCGCCCAATACGTTGCCGGTAAAGGCTTAAAATTGGAAGGTCAAAAAACGGCTATCTTAGGTGCCATTTCAGGTGCCCAGCATGTCCATACGGTTGCTGAATATTATGGCGTGCCTGTTATCTTGCATACCGACCATGCAGCCAAAAACTTGTTGCCTTGGATAGACGGTTTGTTGGACGAAGGTGAAAAACGCTTTGCCGCCACCGGAAAGCCGCTGTTCAGCTCGCACATGCTTGACCTTTCAGAAGAAAGCCTGAAAGAAAACATTGAAATTTGTGGCAATTATTTACAACGTATGTCTAAAATGGATATGACGTTGGAGATTGAATTGGGCGTGACAGGCGGTGAAGAAGACGGTGTGGACAATAGCCACATGGATCACTCCATGTTGTATACCCAGCCTGAAGATGTCGCTTATGCCTATGAAGAACTGATTAAAATCAGCCCTAGATTCACCATAGCAGCTTCATTTGGCAACGTCCACGGAGTTTACAAACCAGGCAACGTTAAATTGACTCCAAGCATTTTGGACAATTCACAAAAATACGTTTCTGAAAAATACGGTGTGCCAGCCAATACCTTGAACTTTGTGTTCCACGGCGGTTCAGGTTCTAGTGCGGAAGAAATTGAAGAATCGATCAGCTATGGCGTAATCAAAATGAATATTGATACCGACACCCAATGGGCAACATGGGAAGGTATTATGAACTACTACAAAGCCAATGAAGGCTATTTGCAAGGCCAAATAGGCAATCCTGAAGGCGACGACAAACCGAACAAAAAATTCTATGACCCACGCGTCTGGCAACGGGCTGGTGAGTTAGGTATGGTTGCCCGTTTGGAGCAAGCCTTTAAAGAGCTGAATGCACTAAATACGCTTTAACAAAGAACGCTATTCATGGGCTATTTACTCAATAGCCCATGGACACAAATTTTTTGATTGGAGAACATACAAGGCGCCAAAAGTAATACTCAAACATTTAGTCGGTTGGGTAACCATATAGTTGAAATCAAATTTTGGAGGTTAGTGTAGAAAAATACTGTTTTATGTAGGTCATTTACCATTAACTCGTTTCAATTTATTTGAGCATACTATGGACACCTTACAAGCAGCACTCTACAGCCGTATCGATAATTTTAACTTGGATGTGACGGGCGTACAGCTAACATTCAGCCAGCGTTTAGCAAGAGAAAACAAGTGGTCTGAGCCGTATACATTACGCGTCATCGAAGAGTATAAAAAGTTCACCTTCCTCGCTATGGTTGCAGGACATCCTGTGACACCTTCCCAGCAAGTTGATGCCGTATGGCATTTGCACCTCACCTACAGCCAATCCTATTGGCAAGACTTTTGCCCTAACATTTTGGGCGGACCATTGCATCATAAGCCAACTCAAGGCGGAGTGGATGAAGCTAAAAAATTTCGTGAATGGTATGGCAACACCTTAGGCAGTTACCAAATATGGTTTAAGGATAATCCACCAGCCGATATATGGCCAAGTGTGGGCGAGCGATTTTCCCGTAGCATACCCTCTGTTTGTAGAAATAAAAAAGGGCTTAACAATTTGCAAACCAGCATACTGTTGACCTCTTTGTTTTTGGTGACCAGTTGCTCCAATCGTACACAAGATAGTGTATTATTAATTTTTTTGGTATGGATTTTTTTAATTTTTATTAAATTACGGGGCAGTTGGAATTCACGAAAGTCCAGGTCAGATTGGAATGTCGATTCAAATGACGGGAGTCATGGTGGTTTCGGTGATAGTGATTCTGGCGATAGTGGCTGTGGCGGCTGTGGTGGTGATTGATAATGTAATTGCCGTTTTTTGAATATGTGAATAAACGAAGCATCAAAAATAATATACAGGCAGCTTAGTCGTTTGTGTATTTTACATTGTTGACATGTTAGGCACTATAGCGGGGAGGTCAGTGTAGAAAAATACTGTTTTATGTAGGTCATTTACCATTAATTCGTTTCAATTTATTTGAGCATACTATGGACACCTTACAAGCAGCACTCTACAGCCGTATCGATAATTTTAACTTGGATGTGGCGGGGGCACAGCTAACATTCAGCCAGCGTTTAGCAAGAGAAAACAACTGGTCGCAATTGTTCACATCACGGGCAATCGACGAATACAAAAAATTCACCTTCCTCGCCATGGTTGCAGGACATCCTGTCACACCCTCCCAGCAAGTCGATGCCGTTTGGCATTTGCACCTCACCTACAGCCAATCCTATTGGCAAGACTTTTGCGCCAACATTTTAGGCAGGCCGTTGCACCATGAACCAACCCAAGGCGGAACGGATGAAGCCGATAAATTCCGCGAATGGTATGGCAACACGCTGGTAAGCTATGAAACTTGGTTTAATGAAAAACCACCTGCCGATATCTGGCCAGATGTGAATAAAAGATTCCGTAGCCCCAAGAAAATTAACTTTTTTCTGATTTTGTCAGGTATTCTATTTGTAACAAACCTCTTATTAGCATCTCAAAATAAATCTGCAATCGCTGTTTTTATAGGCTTATTAGTTTTATTTAACATAAGTTTGATGCGCCAATCCAATTCAAAGTGGGATATGGGTTTTGATGACGGTGACGGCGATAGCAGGGGCGGCTATGTTGGCGATTGATGGCTTCTGTTGTCATGTTAGGATAAACATTAAACCGCATAACGACTTAGAAATTATGTAATTGTTTGGGAATACCTTCGCACTGAAGTCAAATTATGGAGGTTCATGTAGAAGAATTGTCATAAGTAGGTTATTTGCCATTATCGCGTTTCAAATTATTTGGGCATACTATATGGACACCTTACAAGCAGAACTCTATAACCGTATCGATAATTTTAACTTGGATGTGGCAGGTACACAGCTAACATTCAGCCAGCGTTTGGCAAGAGAAAACCAATGGACTAAGCGGTATGCATTGCGTGTTATCGAAGAGTATAAGAAATTCACTTTTCTTGCCATGGTCGCAGGACATCCAGTTACCCCGTCCAAGCAAGTGGGTGTCGTTTGGCATTTGCACCTCGCCTACAGCCAATCCTATTGGCAAGACTTTTGCCCCAACATTTTAGGCAGGCCGTTGCATCACGAACCAACCCAAGGCGGCGAAAACGAAGCCCAAAAAATCCGCGAATGGTATGGCAACACGCTGGCCAGTTATAAAACATGGTTTGATGAAAAACCACCCACCGATATCTGGCCGGATGTGGATGGGAAATTCCGGAGCCGACTAACCATCATTGATAACTTTTTGGTGCTTCTAGCGGGTTTTGTAGGTATAACAAACGTCATGTTAATTGAATTTCAAAATGAAACTGTAACCGCGCTTATCCTAGGCGGTTTAGTTTTATTTAATATAAGTTTGTTATGGAAGTCCAAACTAGAGCGGGATATAGATTTTGATTTTGATGGCGGTGACGGCGATAGCGGTTGTGGTGGAGGGTGTGGTGGCGATTGAAGCTGTACCAACAGATACGATTTATAAGTGTACAGGCCAGTTGCAGTTGAGCAGGTAACTGTACAAGGTATATGGCTAACCGTCTGTGGTTTCTTGCTGAGTATCCATCTCATAGATGCTAAGTGCTTCTATGGGTCGGTTTAGCACAACAGCGCAGCAATAACAACCCGTTATAGCCGGCATTGCAACAGACCATTGTGAAGCGTCGCCAAATTGACAGGGTATTCTCAAAAAACCACAGCCTTCTCCAGTATCAAGCACACACTGTGCCAAGCCCAAGCCAATTCCACGCCCCGTGGCTTTGACAAAAGCCTCTTTTTTAGTCCATAACTCATAAAATCCGGCCAGCTTTTCATCCTCAGCGAGATTGTGCCAATAAAGACGCTCCTCTTCAGCAAAACACCGGTTGACCAGTGCGGTAAAATTATTTCTAGGTCGGCAATATTCAATATCCACACCCAAAAGCCCCGCACGGCTAACTGCCATGACCCACTGCTTACCGGAATGGGAAATATTGAAGGCCAGATTAGGGTGATCTGCTAAATAGGGCTTACCATAGGCGTGGCGTTTGATAATTATACGCAAGGGCGGCTCATCCAAATAGTACGATAATACTTGCCTCAACCGGCCTTGAGATTCTAAATAGTAGCTTTTACGAGGCTCTGCTAGCTGTTCAACCTTGGTCAATTCGCTTGCATCAAGTAAAGTCCAAAAATCCAGTATAGGTGCTGAGCCAACTTCTAAGTTAATCTCAGCGTGCCAAATATGCAGGGAATTACTGTCAAGGGGTAACAACAGCGTATCCTTCCCCCCTTGGGTCGCTGGCGGCAAACAAATCTCCTGTAGACTTTTGCCATAACACCGCTTGCATATTGCCATAAAGTACAGGGGTTTCTTTTAGCACATGCCCCATTGCCCTCAATTGACTGGCTTCATCGGTAGTCAAGGCGGCCTTTTCGTAGTCGACTACATCCGGCATAAATTGATGATGGAAGCGAGGCAGTTTTACCCAGGCATCGGGTTTGTGGTTTTCTGCAAAATCCAGCACAGCCAATAACACCATAGAAATAATACGGCTGCCGCCCGGTGTGCCTAAAGCGGCAAGTTGCCACGGTGTTTCCAAAAAAGTCGGGGTCATGCTCGACAACGGGCGTTTGCCCGGGGCAATCGCGTTGGCCTGTCCTCCTACGAGGCCATAACCATTCATAACACCCGGTTGGCTAGAAAAATCATCCATTTCATCATTTAATAGAACGCCCGTGCCCTGCGCCACTAAGCCAGAACCAAAAGCCTGGTTAATGCTAAGCGTTGCCGCTACGGCATTGCCGTGATCATCTATGATAGAGAAATGACTGGTATTGTTGCCTTGTGCTTGGTCTTGGTTTTCGCCTGACAATAGTCGGCTGGGTAAGGCAGAATGGCTATTTATGCTGGCACGTAATCCCGCTGCATAATCGGCATTGAGTAATCGGCTTACAGGGATGGTGTTAAAAGCAGGGTCGCCCAAATACAGTGCACGGTCATGATAAGCACGGCGCATAGCTTCGATGATGAGATGTTTACGGGTCACCGAAGAAATTTTGGTTAAATCATAGCCAGCAAGAATGTTAAGCATTTCCAGTAAAACGACGCCACCAGAAGATGAGGGGGCGGCACTGGTGATGGTGATACCCTGATAGCTACCGTGGATAGCTTGGCGTTCAATAATATGGTAGCTGTCCAAATCTTGTTGCGTCCAGACACCACCGTTGGCGGTAACGCTTTTTAATAATAGCTCGGCAGTCCTGCCTTTATAAAAACCATCATGCCCTGAAGCTGCCAAGCGCGATAGGGTGTCAGCCAAATCAGTTTGTTTTAAAATGCTGAAACGCTCAGGCAGGGCATTTTGACTATTCAAAAATATATGCGCGCTAGCCGGAAAACGGCTAATGACTTCGGCACGTTGTTGCAAGTTTCTTAGGTAATGGTCGTTAATGGCAAAGCCGTACTTGGCATAGCGGATAGCCGGTGCAAGGCTTTGTGCCAACGGTAGCAAGCCATAATGGGCGGATAAATGCACTAAAGCGGCAGGAAGCCCCGGAATGGCGGCTGCCAGAGCACCATTGAGGGATAGTTGCGGGTTGTTGTTGCCTTTATTATCAAGGTACATAGTGGCATGGGCCAATAATGGGGCGGTTTCCCGTCCGTCTATCAGGGTTTCAAAAGTGCCTTGGCTATGGGGACTGGGCGTAGCCCCGCGCAACAACCAATAACCACCACCACCCAGCCCAGAGCCGGATGGTTCGACCACTGCTAACGCGGCAGTGACCGCAACCGCTGCATCGTAAACATTACCACCTTGTTTAATGATTTCCAGTCCGGCTTGAGTGGCCAAAGGATGCGCGCTGGCAATGGCGACTTTAACATCTTGGGCAAAAGATACAGAATGCCAAGACCATAACAAAATGAACAAATGTAGGTGTTTTCTGAAGACCATGGCAACTTACCTAAAGTGATTGGCGAACAGTAGGATCAAGAGCCTAGGTCGAATGCATGAGACAAATCGCCTACTGACTCCCTGACACCGGACAGTGGTTGTAAGTCAAAACGTCGCGTGATAAATTTAATGATGGAGGTGGTGTCGTAAGCGGTATGGTCGACATAGCCCCGTTTGGCAAATGGCGAAATCACCAAGGCAGGAATACGGCTACCGGGTCCCCAACGGTCGCCTTTGGGTAGGGCGGCATGGTCCCAAAAACCACCATTTTCATCATAAGTGACGATAATGGCAGTGTTTGCCCACACAGGGCTGCGTCTGATACGTTCAACCAGTTGGGCAATATGGGCATCACCTGACATTACGTCGGTATAGCCAGGGTGTTCGTTCACGTTACCGGCGGGTTTATAGAAAGCAACCTGCGGCAGTTCGCCCTTGTCAAGACCCTGCAAAAAAGCATCGGCATCCAGCAAATGTTGCGCGCGGTCAGCTGTACCAGGTGCGAAACGTTGGTAATAATTGAACGGTTGGTGATGCGCCTGAAAGTTAATGGCTCTGTCCTCGCTATTGTAAATGACCGTCCGTTTGACTGCGGGCGATTGGATGCCGTCAGCATTGGCGGCATGCCAACCTTCTGCGTACCAGCCCCAAGATATGTTTTTTTCCGACAAGGTATCACCGATGGTTTTGACCGTTTGAGCGGGCAAAGGATGTAACGTAGGGTCTGCCAAGTGCCGGTCGCCAGTCAAAGCCGGTTTGATGCCTGATGGCTGATAAGGCGGCTGGCGTGTGTTGACCGCGTAGCCATCTGGCGTAAAAGGGCCATCTAGCAATTGTGGTGGCCCTTGCATGGCGGAAGCCGGGGAGCTGGCTTTTCGTTTTAACCGGCCATTAGCATCGATTTGTGCCCTCAAATTATCAGGGGCTTGGCTGTCCTGCAAGGTGCAGGCACAGACCAGCCATTGGTGGTTGATATAGGAACCACCATAGGCCGCCATAAAAAAATTGTCTGCCAACACATACTCTTTGGCCAGTTGCCATAGAGGCAGTTTAGAACCGTCGTAATAGCCCATGGTCAGGCCACCCGCATCAGAAATGGCAGCAAATTTATTGTTTTTGCCGCCATTGATTTGTTCTTGGTTTTGGTAAAAGCTATGTACCAAATCACGCGACGGGGTCGTTAGCGGCAAGTTGACCGGTGGCGCGTCAAGCTGGAACGGTCGGTTAGGCAACTTGGCCCCAATAGCTGGGCTAGTGCCTTTAGCGGCAATCGGCGGCAGAATGTGGAATGGCTTGCCGTCATGGTCAAGCTGGGTAGTTTGCTCGGGCGCGGCTTGGGTTATGCCGTTGGCATGGGGGAACAAGCCATAAAGATTGTCAAAGCTGCGGTTTTCCGCATAAATCACAATAATATGTTCAATTTTACTGAGCGGTTCCTGTGCTGGCACTGCCAAGCGGGTGGCATTGCTGCAAGCCGGTAACAGTGTGCCGGACAAGATAATAGGCAATAACAGCAGCACTGTTTTCAGCAAGCGTGGCTGGCTGTTGGCAGTTAGATAGTAAATAGGCATGTGAATATTCTCTGTAAGGCGGCTGTGGAGGTTGGCAAACAAAGTGAAAAAGGCTGGCAGGCACACCAAAACAGCAAGTGCGGCTAAAGATTGAATAGTAGCTTAAATTGTGTTTCAAGCCGATAGCTAGCCAGTAAAATTATCCGGCTGAACGGATTCGCTTATAATATCAGCCAAACGTTTAACCCCTGGCCCTGGGCAATCAGCATTGGCTAAGATCAGGTAGAGAGGTGCCTCGCGCATACTGCCTGCCTGCAGGGGCAGTTGCTTTAATAACCCTGATTGTAATTCTTCGCGGATATGCCCTTCAGGCAGCCAAGCAAAGCCGTAGCCCATACAGACCGCTTGGATGGATGTGGCTAGTTGGCTGACTGTCCAACGCTGGTCAACTTCGACCGAAACGGAACGCCGGTCGCGGTTGCTGCCGGAATCACGCACCACCACATGACGGTAAGCGCGTAAATCAGTATGGCTCAATTGTCGACCCAAGTTGAAGCCGCGCGCGATAAATCACCATGATTTCATGAGATAAATCGCACACTTTATATTTTAATATTTCACAACAGAATTGCACCAAATGCAAAGCTACCAGCTTCGAATAATCAGCTCGCTGGATAACTTGCCGCGATTA
>CAJAWH010000079.1 GCA_903945605.1 uncultured Methylococcaceae bacterium
TGCAGAGTTTAATTTTGACCCTGATGATTTTGACAGCTTGCCCGAAAGCGGTATGGGGCTAAAAATCATTAAATCATGTATGGATAAAGTCCTGTACCAAAATACGGAAATGCAAAATCACTGGCTATTGATCAAATTTCGACCAGCTCACAGCTACTAAAACGCCGCCCGATAGGCGAAGCAATAAGGTTTTTACAAGCCATCATGTTTTGGATATGGCGGTAAACGATGCTTTCATTCCCGCCAACTTCCGCTTCCGCACACTGTTGCTGTCTTAATGGAAGGGGGATTATATTTCAAAAGCCTGTAAGGCTTCTTCTTCGTTGTTATGTAAATTGAACACCCGATCCATGCGGGTTATTTTAAACATGCTGGCAACAGGGGGTGTTATGCCAAACAGCACGAGTTTTCCGTCCGGCCCTATTTTTTTCAGGCAATTGACAATTGCACCCAGCCCGCTACTATCGATAAAACCTATCTTGCCCATATCAATGGCAATGGTTTCATGACCTTCACTGAGTGACTGTTGAAACGCTTCCTTAAATGGTTCAGCAACGTTAGCATCCAAGCGGCTCTCATTTAACACTAAAACCAAAACCCCCTTCACTTGTTTTGTTGCGATTCTCATGTGGCTATCTCCTGCCTATTTTATTTAATAAAGTTACAAGTTTCTCATTTGCTGTCAATTAATCAACAACAATTCATATCAACAAATGATAGCTTCAACAAAGAAATGTCATCGTCAAATTTTGTGTTTCCCCGCCATGCCGCTATGCGTTTAGCGATGGTGGGCAAAACATTTTCAGCTGGCAACCGCTTAGTTTCTTCAATCAACTGAAGCAATTGCTCTTCACCAAACATCTGACCATTTTCATCCATACACTCAGTGATGCCATCGGAGTAAAAAAACAATGAATCCCCTTGGCTGCATTGCAAATTTACCGATTCATATTCAGCCAATAATGTCAGGCCAACAGGAAAGCCACCATCCCCAATGAATTGCGCCGCCCCATTATCTGGCAAATAAATGGGATTGGGATGACCGGCCTGACAAAAATCAATGCAGCGTGTCACTGTGTCAATCACCCCATAAATCATCGTAAAATAAAGAGTCCCCGCATCATCTGATTGGTATTGCTGGTTCAGCCTGGCGACCACTGTAGTGGCAGGCAAAGCCCGCTTAAAACCGGGCAAGGATTCATGCAAACCGAATGTTATAAGGCTGCTGGGCCTAATTTCCGGAACAAGCTGCTGGCTCAGTGTCAGTGACATCATAGCGGCAGCAATACCATGCCCTGCAACATCAATGGTATAAAAACCAACGCGACGGTCATCCAAACGAAAAAAATTATAAATGTCACCGGAAACATGGCTGGAAGGCCGGAACAGGGCTTCCATCCTTACACCTAGAATACAGGACAGGTTAGCGGGCAACAATTTGCCTTGTATCCGCTCTGCCACTTTCAAATCAGCTTGGATGATGTTTTGCATCGCCAGCAAATTATCGCCCAATTCCGCGAGCTTTTTGTTCCGCTCATGCAGTGAGCGTTCCAACTGTAATACCCGTGCGCCGGCGCGGATCCTTGCGCGTAACTCTTCCATTTGGATAGGTTTATGGACAAAGTCATCAGCACCTGCAGCCATGCCGTCAATCAACGGTTGTGGCCCTTCAAGTGAAGTTATAAGGATGATGTAGATGTAAAAATCAACACCCAGTTCACGGATTTTACGGCAAAGGGCTGGCCCATCCCCGCCCGGCATTACCCAGTCGGTGAGGATGAATTGGATGCCGTCGGTTAATATAACTTGCAGCGCATCATTAATATTATCAACAGTGGTGACATTATAGCCCCATTTTTCCAATGCGTTCTGAAGCATTGCCCTAATGAAGGCAGAATCATCAACAACCAAAATTTGCATCATGAAGTCCTCTATCCAAGTGATGCGGTGTCCATCAAGCTTATGGTCAACTTAGGTTTATGCATAAAAGTTTACTAAACCGTTACCTATGGAGATCGAATACACTTGGATCGTAGTGAAAATGGAGGTGGCCCATAATGCTAAATAATGACGCATCAAGTAGCCGCCAAGCAAGCTTGGATGGCCTAGAGAAAGCAATAATTATGGACAAGTGATGTGAAAATTCTGTGTAGGTGCTTATTCATTCATGCCCATTATCCATAAACATGACTTGCCAAGGCAAAACCCACGTCATGTTTTTTGCAAATCAATTTAGCAGAAATGTGCGCCGACTCATAAATGGTCGGTAAACCGCTGCCGGGGTGCGTTCCTCCACCCACCAAATAGCACTGCTCCAATTCTTGAAATCGGTTGTGCGGGCGCCAATACAACAGCTGGCTAAATTTGTGTGACAAGCTGAAGGTTGCACCTTTAAAGACATTCTCCTCGGTTTCCCACATTTGTGGGGTGATGATCTTTTCACATTCGATATGATCACGAATACCAGTCAAGCCCAAGCGCGATTCCAGCACCGACAATACTTGTTCACGCTTTTCTACACAAAGTGCCTGCCAATCCAGTTGGCTATCGTTGTTGGGCATAGGCACCAACACATACAAGGCCGATTTTCCGGCGGGCGCCAGTGTGTCGTCTGTGACACAAGCATTCTGCACATAAAAGGAAAAATCTTGGCTGAGAATTTTGTTGGTAAAAATGTTGCTGACATTGGTGTGGTAATCCTCAGCAAAAGCAATGGTGTGGTGCGGCAAATCATATTGTTTGCCGAGACCTAGATATAGCATAAACGTGGAACAAGAATAATCAAGTTTTTGCACTTTTTCAGGGCTGTATTGTTTTAGTTCATCGGGTTTCAGCAAGTGGGTCATTGCGTGGCCAAAATCGGCATTGATGACCACTTCATCAGCGTTAATCACCCTGCCGTCTTCCAGTCGTACGCCCGTTACAATTTTGTTTTCAATAACTAAAGAGGTGACAGTGGTATCAGTATGGATAACTCCGCCTTGTTCGGTGATGACTTTTGCCATTGCGGCGGCGATTTTATTAAGCCCGCCTTTGACATGATAAATGCCATATTCATGCTCCAAATACGACAACATCGTAAACAACGCCGGACAATCCCAAGGTGACATGCCCAAGTATTTGGATTGGAAAGAAAAAACCAAACGCATTTTCTCTTCCTTAAAATATTTGCCCAGATTGCTGAACACGCTATGGTTAAGTGCCAGGCGGGGGGCAGCACGCAGCACATCCAGCGACAAAAACGACTTAAGGCTACTAAAATCGCGGGTCATGCACGGATAAAGTTTAGCAAAACGCGAGCCTTCTTGCTTAAGGTAGTTGTCATAACCGGCGCTGCCATCTTCAGGAAACGCGGCTTCCAGTGATGCCCGCATTTTTTTACGGTCAGAATAGACATTCACAGCACGGTCAGAAAACAGTAAGCGGTACATCGGGTCGAGCCGGATAAAATCCATATAATCTTCACTACGTCTTCCACATAATGTGAACATGTCATCCAACACATGTTTCATCAGCAAAAAAGTGGGGCCGGTGTCGAACACAAAATCACCCAGCCGGATAGGGCGGTTACGCCCCCCCACCTCGCTGTTCTTGTCAAATAAGGTGACATTAAAGCCACGGCAGCTTAGCAGCATGCCCGCGCACAAGCCGCCAGGGCCTGCACCAATGATAATAATGTGTTTTTTTTCGGGCATGTTGGGGTAGATAAAGGGGTTAAATATTGGAGGGGAAGGGTTGTTAAGACATTAATGGCATTATCGTAGCGGGTTTGATGATTCTGTCAGTGTTGGTAAAAATTAAATTATCCGCTGATAATGATTATAGGGCGGTCATTGTACAGTGCCGACCCTAGTTTCAAAATCCGATCATTATAAACGAAACTTCGCCCAAGCATCAGCCCACGGCAATGCCTGTGCATGGTAGAATTGATCTGCCTGTTCCGATAACTTTAGCAAAAAGCCCGCCATGCCTAACATCATTGAACTAAGCCATGTCTACAAAGCTTATCAGCTTGGGCCAATCAGCAACCCGGTGCTACACGACATCTCCTTGAGCATCACCCCCGGCGAGTTCGTGGCCATTGTCGGGCCATCAGGCAATGGCAAATCCACCTTATTAAACCTATTGACAGGCATAGACCGGCCTTGCCAAGGTGATGTGCAGATCAATGGCAGCCACTTGCAGCGCCTGAGCGAAGAACAATTGTCGGCTTGGCGCGGCAAAAACGTGGGCATCGTGTTCCAGTTCTTCCAGTTGTTGCCGTCATTGAATATCCTGCAAAATATCCTGCTGCCGATGGATTTTGCCGCTACGCTCAACAAGCGGCAACGCTTGGAGCGGGCGCGTTATCTGCTGAATCTGGTCGGGCTGGACGATCAGGCGCAGCAATTGCCGGGGCAAGTGTCCGGCGGGCAGCAGCAACGCGCCGCCATTGCCCGCGCCCTCGCCAACGACCCGGCTTTGATTGTTGCCGATGAACCCACCGGCAATCTGGATGGCACCACCGCCGATGCCGTGTTTGAATTGTTCGCCAACTTACAGCGGCAAGGTAAAACCCTGATTATGGTCACCCACAACGAAAGCTTGGCACAAGCCGCCTCGCGCCGCATTGCCCTGTTCGCCGGACGCATCCACGAAGATCAGTACCTGAATCGGGCAGGTTGACACCATGCTAATGCAATCAAACCTTTGGCAGAAAGTCCGCGCGGACTTGCTGGCCGACAAAGCCCGCACGGCACTGTCCATCAAAAGCCTGACCATTGGTTTTTTTGTGATCGGCACTTTGTTGGGCATGATGGACTTGCAACAAGCCTATATGGACAATGCCCACAAACAGTCACATCCGTCCCATATCAGCCTGATATTTAGGCAAGATGCCGATGCCGCCTTAGCGGAGGGCATTAACAATATGACCGATGTCGCCGGTGTCGATGTGCTGACGCAATTTGCCGTATCCTACAAAACCCCAGGGGCAAAGCAATGGCAAACCGGCACAGTACTGTTCCGGCCCGATTATCAGCAGCAACACTACGATATAATGAGCTTGCGCTCGGGCAGCTACCCGACTGGACAAGCCGTTGCCGCTGAACGTCTGACGGCACAGTTTGCTGGCCTATCGCTCGGCGACAGTATCGAATTTGCCACCGCCAACGGCGGGCAACATCTTAACCTACAAGGCATTATCCGCCATCCCTTCGTTAAGCCCCCGGCATTTGGCGGACAACTGTATTTTTTTATAGCCCCGGAGTTAGCCCCCCTATTCGGTATCCCCGCGCATACCTTCCGGCAAATGTTGGTACAAATCAAGCCGCCCTACAGTGCCGATAAGGCACGGAAAATTGCTGAAGAAATCCGTGGCAAAATGGCCGCAAAAGGCATAGCCACCAATGTCACCTTGCTACAAGACCCCGACCGGCATTGGGGCTGGCCGATTTTTTCCGGTATCAACATGGTGTTACGGGTGATGGCTTGGGCTTCTTTAGCATTAAGCGCGGTGCTGGTGCTTAACACCCTTGCCGCACTGATCACCCAGCAAACTGACCAGATTGGCATTATGAAATCGTTGGGGGCAAGCCGTTGGGCAATCGCCAAAATCTATCTCACCGAAGTGCTGATTTTGTCGCTGGTGGCCTTGTGTATAGGCATACCGCTCAGTTGCCTAGGGGCTTTTTACAGTAGCCGTTGGTTGCTGGATTTGTTCAATATAGAACTGCCCGATTTTGCCTATTCACCCCGTACATTAGGGGTACTGGTCATTGGCGGCTTGTCGGCCCCGTTACTGGCGGCACTGTGGCCAATCTGGAAAGGTGCAGCTATGCCGGTGCGGCAAGCACTAGCCAGTTACGGGTTAGGGGGCGATTTTGCCAGCCAAGCGTTTGACCGCTGGCTGGAACGGGCGATTGCCAGCCATCTGCCCACCCTTTACGCAGTGGCTTTGGGTAATCTGATGCGCCGTAAAGCCCGGCTGTTCTGGACGCAAAGCGTGTTGATCATTGCTGGTGTCTTGTTTATCGTGATTATGAGCCTGATAGCTTCGGTCAATTTGACCCTAGACCATGAACTGGCGCGTAGCCGCTACGCTGTGCGTCTGGGCTTTAGCCAAGACCAAGCCGCCGATACTGTCAGCCCTATTGCCAAAAGTTTGCCTGCCACCACCGCGATAGAATTTTGGGGCCGCACACCCGCCGAATTGTTCCAAAACGGGCAACTGATAAAACAGTCCGGCAGTTTGGGCATCCAAATGATCGCCTTACCTGCCGACACTACCCTGTATCAACCGATGATAACTGAAGGCCGTTGGTTTGACCGCGGCGATGAACAGCAAAACCATCTGGTGCTGAATGCCGCCACCGCTGAACTGAATGGCCTAAAAGTCGGTGATAGCCTGAGCGTCAAACTGATGCAGCATCCCACCAGCAATTGGCAAGTGATCGGTTTGTACCGTAGCTTTGCCGGTGCTAGCTATGCTGTAGAAGCTGTGTATGCCCCTCTAAGCACTGTGCAACAAGATAGTCCAAACCCAAACGGTCACGCATTTGCCCTATTATCTGCCGATATTACCAATCTGGAACAGGAGCAAGCCTATAAAGAAGCGTTAACCAGTGCCTTCCAGCAACAACATATCAAACTGGATTTCTATACCACCCTAGCCAAACTGGAACAACAGCAATTTGCCCTACACCAATTCAGCCCCATGACCGGCATGTTACTTGGCTTGGCTATTATGATTGCCACCGTGGGTGGCATTGGGTTATCCGGCACTATGGCACTGAGCGTATTGCAGCGTACCCGCGAGATTTGTGTGCTACGGGCGATTGGTGCCCGTTCCTCCGCCATTTTCAAACTGTTTATGCTGGAAGGGCTGTGCCACGCACTACTGGCTTGGCTGCTCAGCGTGCCGCTGGCTTACCTGCTTGCCGAACCTTTAGCGAAACAATTGGGCCTTATCACCCTCAACATACAACTGGATTTTGCTTTTTCTTGGCTTGCCGTCGGATTATGGTTTGTTCTGATAGCTCTGCTGGCACTGGTGGCCACTTACCTACCGGCCCGTAATGCCACCCGCATTGCCGTCAGGGAAGGTTTAAGCTATTGACTTTCAAAGCACACCATTGGCGGGGCTTGCACGTTGTCTGAGCGTAGCCGAAGGCCACGCCCACACCAGCCAACAAAATCACCCCAACATATTATCCAACACCATCATAAGCACAAACCCCGCCATTAACGCAAAAGTGGCATAACGCGAACGCCCATTAGCGTGGGTCTCAGGGATAATTTCCTCACTGATGACAAACAGCATTGCCCCAGCGGCAAAGCCCATAGCCAGCGGCAACACTGGCTGGAAAATCGTCACCATAGTGATGCCCAGCAAACCGCCCACCGGCTCAACTAACCCTGTCAGCGTGGCAATCCCTACTGCCCGCCATTTGTTTACACCCAACCCCACCAACGGCAAAGCCACCGCCAAACCTTCAGGGATATTTTGCAAAGCAATGGCAATTGCCAACACCAAGCCGTTGCCCATATCACCAGAACCAAAACTGACCCCTACCGACATACCTTCGGGAAAGTTGTGGATGGTGATGGCAAGAATAAACAGCCCTATCTTATTTAGAGAACCCAGCTGATGGTCTGCCACCGCATCAAAATGCACATGTGGCAAGCGTCGGTCGGCAAAATGCAAAAATAAAGCGCCTGCTAGCATCCCCACTGCAACTATATAAATGCCATGCGCAGGCCACACAGTATTACCATAGGCCATACCCGGCACCAACAGGGAAAATGCCGTAGCAGCCAACATAACACCTGCTGCAGCACCCAATAAGGTGTTAAAAAGATTACGCGAAATATCCTTAAAAAACAGCGCAGGCAAAGCCCCTGCACCGGTTGCCAACCCCGCCAGAATGCTGGCCAAAAAACCGACCACCACCCGTTGCCCGAAAATAAGGTACAACAGCCCAAAAACCAGCATCTGTGATGTTAGAAATAGCCCTGCCAACACTAATGCGCGTGGCAATAAAGGCAAGGCCATCAAAGCTTGGTAACGCGGCGAAGCCTTGACCCGCTCCATGGTTTGTTGCAGGCTGTGTTGTAATGTGTTGATGTCTAAAAATAATTTTGTCATAACGGGTAACCAGTTTCCGTGGGCTTTAAGGTGCGGTATTATAGCCCGCATTGGGTTAATTTGCGGCTCGCCATTGACCCACCCTTAGAGCAAGCACATAAAATATAAGGTTGCAAATGGTAGTGGTTACGTTTTGACTATTGACGTTCAAGCGGTCATTGCCACAATGAGTGCCGGCTTCCGGTTTACAAAGATGTAACGTGGTTTTAAACCAGTTTTAACTCAGCTACTACCGAACAAATCACATGCCCCCTAAATTGATCACTTAATGGAATAAGCGGTCACTTTAGACAAATACGCACTAATTGATTAGCTGATGTTAGGCAAAA
>CAJAWH010000080.1 GCA_903945605.1 uncultured Methylococcaceae bacterium
TGGCAACGGCACCGGCTCACGCGAGACCGACCAATGGGTGACCGACTTAATGAAACGGCACAGCGATTTGTTGTTCAATAAAATGACCGTGTCAGAAGCAGGCGCTTCGGTGTATTCGGCCTCTGAATTGGCTGCCAAGGAATTTCCCGACCTAGATGTATCCCTGCGCGGTGCCGTATCCATTGCCCGGCGCTTGCAAGACCCGTTGGCAGAACTGGTCAAAATCGACCCGAAAGCTATTGGTGTCGGTCAGTACCAGCATGATGTCAACCAAGTGCAGTTGGCACGGGGCTTGGACAATGTGGTTGAAGACTGCGTGAATGCGGTCGGGGTTGATGTCAACACCGCATCGGTGGCGTTGCTTAAGCATGTGTCCGGCTTATCGGCCAGTGTCAGTGAAAATATTGTCGCGTTCCGTAATGACAATGGCCCGTTCAGCAACCGCAAACAATTAAAAAAAGTGCCGCGTTTAGGCGACAAAGCATTTGAACAGGCTGCCGGTTTTTTGCGCATCATGAACGGCGATAATCCGCTGGATGCATCTGCGGTGCATCCCGAAGCCTATCCTGTAGTGGAGGCCATTATCAGCCATACCGGCAAATCCATCCGTGACCTGATTGGTCAGCCCCCGTTTTTGCGCGGGCTTAATCCGGCGCAATTCACTGATGAACGCTTTGGTTTGCCAACCGTAACGGATATTTTGCAAGAGCTGGAAAAACCCGGGCGCGACCCTAGGCCAGAATTTAAAAGCATCGCCTTTAAAGCAGGCATTGAAAAGATCACTGACCTGCAAGCCGGGATGCGGCTGGATGGTGTGGTGACCAATGTCGCCAATTTTGGTGCGTTTGTGGATATTGGTGTCCATCAAGATGGCTTGGTGCATATTTCGCATTTATCGGACAGCTTTATCAAAGACCCGCGCGAAGTGGTAAAAACCGGTGATATTGTGAAAGTGACCGTGCTGGAAGTGGATGCCAACCGTAAACGGATTGCTTTGTCGATGAAATCCGGTGCGGAAGCGGCTAAAACCGATAACATGCCCCACGAAGATAAAAAGACGGCCAAGCCCCCTAAACAGCAGCCTGTGATGGCCAATTCCATGGCGAATGCTTTTGCCAAGGCGCTTAACAAATAGCGGATAATTCCCGCAGCTTGAGCAAGGCGTATAGGGTGTGCAAATGTGGGCAAGCCACGCCCAGCCGGTGTGCGGCACGCACGGCATTGCCCAAGATGGCTTCGGTTTCCAGCGGCTGGCCCCGCTCGGCATCCAACAACATACTGGTTTTATAGGGCGGCATATTATAAGTCTTGGTGATGTTGTCATCGACCACGTTGGCTGGCAGCTGATGCCCGCTGGCGGCGGCAATGGCGACTACTTCGTGCATGATGTTGCGCACCAAGGCTTCTTGGTTTTGCAAAATGGTCAAGGTGGGCAAGCCGCCGGACAATACCGACAAGGGGTTGAAGGGGGCGTTCCACACACATTTTTGCCAACGTGCCGCAACAATGTCCGCGGTGGCTTGGCAGTCAATACCCGCCCGGATAAACAGCGCGGCTAGCTGTGCTGTTTTGGCACTGACAAAGCCCGGCACATTGCCCAACACCAAGCGCCCATACGCCAAATGCTCAATTTCGCCCGCCGCCATGCGGTTACAGCAGATAAATGCCAAACCGCTGACCACTTCGTTGTCAGGAAATGCGGCTTGCAACTCCGGCTCAATGTCCACGCCGTTCTGGATAAAAACAATAGCCGTTTGGGCATCGACAAAAGGGCGTATCAACGCAGCCTGATCTAATCCCGGAACAAGCTTGGTGCATAGCAGCAGCACATCGGCCGGGCCTTGCCATTCGGCGCTGGAGTGCAACACCTGTGCCGGTTTGAACTGCCAACTGCCTAACAGGCTGTTAATAGTAATGCCGTGGCGTTTGACATGGGCGTAATCGCTACGGCACAACAGCGACACATGCACGCCCGCCCTTGCCAGTAACGCCCCATAAAACGAACCCACCGCACCGCTGCCAATAACTAGAACGTTCATCGCCATTGTCAAAGTTTTAGGGTCTTTTTTAAAAAAGGTAGGGTCAATTTGCGTTGTGCCGCCAGTGAGGCTTTATCCAATTTTTCCAATAAGCCCCACAAGGTCGGCAAGTCACGGTCAAAATGCGCCAGCAAAAACTGCCCGACTTGCGGGGAAATCTCCAAGCCCATTTGCCCGGCCCGAAAAGTGAGTGCGGCTATTTTATCATCATCCGGTAAGGGCTTTAATTTTAAGGTAAGCCCCCAATTAAGTCGGGTTTGTAGATCGGGCAAGCCAATATTGAGCTGGTCGGGCGGCAACCGGGCGGACAACACCAGCTTATGCGCCAAGCTGCGTTGCTGGTTATAGAAGTTGAACAAAGCCTGCTCCCATACCGGATCGCCCGTTATGGCGTTGATGTTGTCCAAACACACCACTTCAAACCGCTCCAAGCCGGCCAATAAATCAGGGTCGGGCGGCTCTTGACCAAACGCGAAATAGAACGCCGCCAAGCCTTGTTGGTGCGCCAGTTGGCAATAGGCTTGCAGCAAATGGCTTTTGCCCAGCCCCGCACCACCCCAAAGGAAAATTTGCGGTTCACCTTGGGCTAGGATGCTATTTTGCAAATGGCTGACAATTTCTTGGTTAACGCCAGCAAAATAATCATTAAATGTTTGGTTGGCGCGAAATTCAAACTGTACGGGGAGTTGCTCGACCATAGCGCGTTAGTGTTGCTTGCCCAGATGGCGGACATAAAAATTTGCGCCAAAAAACAACATCAGGCTAAAAATAGTTTCCAGCAAAGCATAGTTGCGTACAGCCACATCCGCATAAGCCTCTATACTGCCGTGGACAAAATAAAGCAGGCTTATATAGGCCGCCCACGCGCAAGGTTTCCGGCGTTTGTGCAGCAAACCGCGCATGGGTAACAACAGCGGCGTAACGGTGATCAACAAGCGCAAGGCCACCGGTATGCCGGTGGGTGGAGCCAGCACGGTAGGCCAGAGCATCAACAACCCGAACAAGCCCAAAAAACCCGTTAAGGCGAGGTAATAAAAATAGTCGGCTTTGATGGTCATGGCTAGGCTTTAAGACGCATAGCTGTAACGGCCAAACGCGTACCCAAGGCACGGCATAAGTTTTTCTCGTGTGCGCTCAACACTTCCGTGTCCATTGCCAAATGGCTGGCACCGTAGGGTGTGCCGCCGGTGGTGCTTTCACGTAAGTCGTGTTCGGTGTAAGGCAGCCCCAAAATCATCATGCCATGATGCAGCAAAGGCAACATCATGCTTAACAAGGTGCTTTCATGCCCGCCGTGCATACTGCCAGTGGAGGTGAACAGTCCGGCGGGTTTGCCTGCCAAAGCACCGGCAAACCATAGCGGAGTGGTGCTATCCAGAAAATATTTTAACGGTGCCGCCATGTTGCCAAAACGGGTGGGGCTGCCCATTGCCAAACCATGGCAATTTTTAAGATCGTCCAGCGTGGCGTAAATAGCACCTTCAGCAGGGATGCTGGGGGCTGTTTTTTCACACAACGCCGACACTTCGGGTACGGTACGCAACACCGCTTCTGCCCCTTCGACGGATTCCACACCACGGGCGATATGGTTCGCCATAGTTGCCGTAGCCCCGTCGCGGGAGTAATAGAGAATTAAGATAGTGGTCATAATGGTCCAGGTTAGATTGTTGATGACACTGTTTGCTGGTCTTCTGAGAATAACAGATTAACCAACCGCTTCGAGCAAGGGCAAGACGGCTTCCGGCGGTCGGCCCAGCGCAGCCTTGTCACCGACCAACACGATTGGCCTTTCTATTAGAATGGGGCAAGCAACCATAGCATCCAGTAAAGCTTGCTGGGTCAAATGCGGATCGTCAAGCTGAAGGGCGGTGTATTCGGCTTGTTTTTTACGCATCAAGCCACGCGGCTCCAGCCCCAGCTTGTGCAAGATGTCCGCTAATGTTTGCACATCCGGCGGTGTTTTTAAGTAGTCGATAATAATTGGTTCTATCCCATGCGCCCTGAGCAAGGCCAAGGTTTGGCGCGATTTGCCGCAACGCGGGTTATGATAAAGGGTGGCTTGCATAGCAACAGTCCTAGTTAAGGTTAAGTGGCATAAGCGCTAACCCAGGCAAACGGGTAAGCAACTGATGCCAGAGCGGCAAAGTGATTAGGCTTAACGCGGTGGTGACAGTCACCATCATGGCATAAAGCGCACTGTCCAATTTGTAACGGTCGCAAAAAACAATGCCCAACACCATGCTGGGCATTGCCAAATCCAGCACGGCGGCGGCTTGGTAGTGGTCAGGCAAGCTGAGATGACCCGCCAAAAAGTAGGCGAACAGGGGCATCAAGCCCATTTTTATTGCAATGACCGGCAGCACATTGGGTAAGTTAGCCAACGTAAGTGAACGCCAATTTAATGCCAAGCCTAACGAAAACAACATCAGCGGCACCACCCCCGCCGACAGGGTATGCAATGATCCCGCCAGCCAATCGGGCATGTTAACGCCATTAAGGTTTAAAACAACCGCAAGAGCTGCCGCCCAAAAAGGCGGGGCATTAAAATAAGCCAACATATTCTTTTGCTGTTGCGGCACATCTTCGCCATAATGTCTTGCCACTAGGCTGCCCAAAGTGAACAAAGCTGGCGTGGTGGCAAACAAGTCCATTTGTATGACAACCGAATTGGCCCACGCACCAAAAACTTGCTGTAAAACCGGCAAGCCCAAATAGGTCACATTAGGGAAAGCCGATGCCAGCAGCATTGCTCCCATACGCGCATTTTTGAAGCGGAAAACTAATCCTATCAGCCACATACATAGCAAGCTAAAAACCACCGAGGCAATACCCAATAGCGTATACTGAGTCGATTGTCGGCCTATGTCCGCCCGCCACAACACCTCCAGCACCAAGGCTGGCAGCAATAAATAATACACGACGGTGGTCAGCACCAAACGGGTTTGAGCGGCATCCAGCCCGGCTGGCTTGAACACGCGCCAGACTGCTCCACAGAGCATCAGCAAACTCATTTGTATCAGGATTGTGTGCATAAATCTCTATGGTATGGAGTTAGACGTAATTTTAACATTCACCGCCCCATCAAGTTCGGTTAATATAGCCTCCTTTAAACGTTCTTTTACGCCATGCAGCCATCATTCCTTTCCAACAAACCCATTCCCGTCCACGAGCGTTTGATTATGGCGCTTGATGTCGCCAGCATTGCCGAAGCACAGGCACTGGTTGAAACATTGGGCGATTCCGTCACCTTCTATAAAGTGGGCATGGAACTGTTCATGTGCGGCGATTATTTCACCTTTATTGAATGGCTTAAACAACGCGGCAAAAAAGTGTTTGTGGACCTTAAATTTTTTGACATTCCCGCCACGGTGGGCCGCGCCATTAAGGCGCTCAGCAGCAAGGGCGTTGATCTGGCGACAATCCATGGCAATGATGCCATCATGACCGCCGCTGTTGCTAACAAAGGCGACTTAAAAGTGCTGGCAGTCACCGCATTGACCAGCTTGGACCGCGGCGACCTTGATGACTTGGGCTTCCAATGCGATGTCCAGGCACTGGTTTTGTCACGCGCCAAACGCGCCTTGCAAATCGGCTGCGACGGGGTGGTTTCCTCGGGCTTGGAGGCGGCCCAGTTACGCCAACAACTGGGTCATCAGCTATTGGTCATCACACCGGGTATCCGGCCTGTTGACAACCGCGAAGATGACGACCAGCAACGGGTGGTCACGGTGGCATCAGCTTTCCAAGCGGGGGCCGACTACATTGTCGTCGGTCGCCCTATCCGCGATGCCATAGACCCCAAAGCCATGGCGGACAAGATACAACTGCAAATCCTCAGCCAATTCAGTTGTGATGCCATCCTTTAAGCTTCCCTACCCACAACCTTGCTATGGCATTTGACCCCGAGTTCACCCACTCTTATTTGGTCGCCTTCCTGATGGGATTGTTCAGCAGCATGCATTGTATCGGCATGTGCGGCTCCATTATTGGCACACTCACCTTAAGCCTGAGCCAAGAAATACGCAACAACAAAGCTTTGCTGGTGCCGTTCGTGTTCAATTATAACTTTGGCCGCATCACCAGCTATACTGTGGCAGGGGCATTGGCAGGCATTATCCAAACCATTGTGACCATCCAGCTTGGTGATATACACGGGCACCGCTTGCTGCAAATCCTCTCCGCAGCAGTGATGACCAGTGCCGGCCTGTATATTGCTGGATGGTTTCCGCGCTTCGCCTATATTGAAAAACTGGGGGTGCATATCTGGAAACGGATTGAGCCATTAGGCCGCCGACTTATCCCCGTGAAAAACCGGATGCAAGCCTATTGGTTCGGCATGGTTTGGGGCTGGTTGCCTTGCGGTTTGGTTTACACGGCATTGGCATTATCGGCAACGGCAGGTGATATCAGCAAGTCGGCCTTGACCATGCTGGCTTTTGGTTTAGGTACTTTACCTGCTGTGATGGGAGTGGGTATAATGACGGGTGTTCTTACCAGGTTGTCAAAAATGCAGCGTTTTAAACAAGCTATTGGCCTGTTTATGATTGCCCTGGCATTACTGGCAGCCCTTCCTTGGCTTAACCCCTTGGCATTCACCGATCATTTAGGCAAACACTAATAACGAGGCAACAGTGGATCACTTTACAACCATTATTGGCCAATCACCTGCCATAGATTCGTTAATCCGTAGCGCGAAAATTGCCGCCGCCACCGATGTCACCATCCTGTTAAAAGGCGAAACCGGTACAGGCAAAGAAGTCTTGGCCAATGCCATTCAAAAGGCCAGCGTACGCGCCGATAAAAAATTCATCACCTTAAATTGCGCCGCTTTACCAGAGGGACTCATCGAGTCGGAATTGTTCGGACATAAAAAAGGCGCGTTCACCGGTGCCAGCAATAGCTCGCAAGGGCTGTTCCAAGCCGCTCATGGCGGCACTTTGTTCCTTGATGAAATCAACTCTCTGCCGTTGACCGTCCAAGGCAAATTATTGCGTTTCCTAGATTCGGGCGAGTGCCTACCGGTCGGCGAAACCACCGCCATAAAAGTTGATGTGCGCATCATTGCCGCCACCAACACCGACCTGAGCCAACAAATCGCCAGCGGTGAATTCAGAAGCGATTTGTACTACCGGCTTAATGTAGTGCCCATTGAACTGCCGACGTTAGCAGAACGCAGCGAAGACATTGAACAATTGGCAAAGCATTTTTTGACATTGTTTGCAGCCAACCACGACATCACGCCACCTTCGTTCAGCAAAAGTGCCATCAAGGCATTAAAAGCGTACCACTGGCCCGGCAATATCCGCGAATTGCGTAACCTGTGCGAACGCTTATGTATTTTGCTGGCCGGCTTGGTGATTGAACCCAGCAACTTGCCCAACGAAGTGCTGGGCAGTAAACCACCCATCAAAACTACTGGCTTTGCCTTGCCAGAAAAGGGCTTGCAACTGGACAACCTGGAAGCCGACCTGATCAACCAAGCCTTGGCCCGTACCAACGGCAACCGCAGCCAATCCGCCCGTTTATTGGGGCTGAGCCGTGACACGTTGCTGTACCGGATGCAAAAGCATGGGCTTCGGACGCATTAATCCCCAGTGTTGGCATTTAAATAGCCGGTTTCATTCCTACCAGTGAATTTTGGCTGGCAGTGCCAACCCCATCAGCCCATGCGTGTTAAAACCATTGCCCGTTGCTTAACAACTGAAGCGGCTGAAAATGGCTTTTATAGGCCATTTTTTGGCTGTTATCCACCCAGAAACCCAAGTAAACAAATTCACGCTGTTGTTGCAATGCTTGTTGCACTTGCCATAGCACCGCATAAGTGCCCAAGCTGTGGTCTGCCAGATCAGGATCATAAAAAGTGTACACGGCTGACAGGGCATTATCCAACTGGTCAACCACGGCAACCGCCGCCAGTTTATTGGCAATGCTGAACTCAACAAAGTGGGTATTGCACCATGTGCTGCTTAAAAAACCGATGTAATCCTCGGGCGTACAATCCGCCATGCCGTCCTCATGGTGGCGGCTGAGCTGGTAACGTAGGTAAAGATCGTAATGGGCTTGTTCATAAAGCGGCGGCTTTATGATAACCTCGGTATTGTGGTTGGTCTTTTGGCAACGTTTTTGGCTACGGTTGGGCTTAAAGTCTTTTGCCAGCAACCGGCTGGGGATGCACAGCGTACAAGCTGGGCAACTGGGCTTGTAGACATCATCGCCACTACGCCTAAAGCCATAGCCAATCAGCTGGGAATAGAGCAGGGCGGTCATCGGAAAAGCAGGGCTGACAAAGCTGGCCTGAGCCGTGTGCCCTGCAAGATAGCTACAAGGATGGGGCTGGCTTTTTATCAGGGGTATTGAGGTCATGGGTGTTGCCAAGCTAACGGGGAGGCGGGCTGGTTGACCAAACGGTCGAGCAACGCTTTAAAGTGGCTGCGGGGTATTTCTTCCGCCCCCAAGCTAGCCAAATGCGGGTTGTAAACTTGGCAATCAATCAGCTGGTAATCCCAAGCCAGCAATTGCCCGACCAGTCCGGCAAAAGCCACTTTAGAAGCATCGGTGCGGGCGTGGAACATCGACTCGCCAAAAAAAACCTGGCCTATTGCCAGACCGTATAAGCCGCCGACCAATTCGCCATTGTGCCAAGTTTCCACCGAATGGGCTATACCGCTTTGATGCAATTGGCGATAGGCATGCTTGATGTCATTGCTGATCCACGTGCCGGAATCGCTGGCACGGGGTTTGGCACAGGCATCTATGACGGCGTTGAAGGCTTGGTCAAAACTAACGCTATAAACCGCCTTGCGTAAGGTTTTACGCAGACTTTGCGAAACATGCAGTTTGTCCGGAAAAACCACTGTGCGCGGGTTGGGTGACCACCACAAAATAGGTTCACCCCGCCCATACCAAGGGAAAATGCCTTGCCGGTAAGCATTCAGTAAACGCCGCTCGGTCAGGCAACCGCCAATGGCCAGCAAGCCGTCCGGTTCCGCCAAAGCCTTTTCCAACGCCGGAAAAGGCTGATCGGGGTCTTTGGGGTTTAAGTACGTCAGTGCCATAGCTAGGCGGGCGGCTGGCGCAAGCGGACGGTTTGGCGGATGCCCGCGACCATGCCAGCCAAGGGGTTAATTAACCGGCCAATTCATCAAGGTATTTTTCCGCATCCAAAGCCGCCATACAGCCTGCTCCAGCGGAAGTGATGGCTTGTTTATAGACAGAATCCATCACATCACCCGCAGCAAACACGCCCTCAACACTCGTGGCCGTGGCATTGCCGCTGATACCGCTGTGTACCTTTATATAGCCGTGCACCATGTCCAGTTGACCGTCAAAAATACCGGTGTTAGGGGTGTGGCCTATAGCAATAAAAACACCGTGCACATCCACCGACTGGCTGGAGTCGTCCAGCAAGCTTTTAATACGCATACCGGTCACGCCCAGATCGTCGCCCAACACCTCATCCAGCGTGTGGTTCCAAATAATTTCCACATTGCCGTTTTTGGCTTTTTCCAACAGCTTATCGGACAAGATTTTTTCCGAGCGGAATTTGTCACGGCGATGGATAACGGTCACCTTGGAAGCAATATTGGCCAGATACAAAGCCTCTTCCACCGCAGTATTGCCGCCACCAATCACAGCTACAGGCTTGTTGCGGTAGAAAAAACCGTCGCAAGTGGCACAGGCCGACACGCCTTTGCCTTTAAAGGCCTCTTCCGAATCCAGCCCTAAATAGCGGGCAGATGCCCCCGTAGCAATAATCAGCGCATCACAGGTATAAACCCCGTCGTCACCTGTCAACCTGAACGGGCGGCTAGACAAATCGGCGCTATGGATGTGGTCAAACACAATTTCCGTATTAAAGCGTTCCGCATGACGGCGCATCCGCTCCATCAGGTCAGGGCCTTGCAGCCCCTCAACATCACCCGGCCAATTGTCAACCTCCGTGGTGGTGGTCAACTGCCCGCCTTGCTGCATCCCCGTTATCATCACTGGGTTCAAATTGGCACGGGCGGCATAAACCGCAGCCGTGTAACCGGCAGGGCCGGAACCTAAGATCAACAGCCTACAATGCTTAGCTTCACTCATTACAACACCTCAAAAACCATCATGGGTAAATAGTCCAATTATGCCGATGAAAGGACTTGGCGTAAACTTTAATCTTCATCAGCTGCCGGTTGACGCATCATGATCAAACCACAAACTCATAAAACAGCATTGCCACCGCCTAATTTAGTTGCGTTGCCACTCGATGAATGTCTTGCCAAAACCTTCGGACACCAGCAGCCAGGGCGGCGGCTATTAAATCACTGCCATATTGTCGGTGCGGTGGCCAAAGAACTACTGGACAGAATGCCCGCTTGGTTAGTTGCGGAGCTGTTTCCGCCGGGTTCCGAATTGGTCGCCGCTTGCCATGATCTTGGCAAAGCCAGCCCGACTTTTCAAGAAAGAATTTACCGAGGAACAGCGGGTTATCAGAATAATTCCAAAGCGGCACTAGCAACCTTTAAAAATCCAGACATCGAAAAACAATGGGGAGGTCACGCCGGAGTAAGCCAAGCAACCGCATCAGCTTTAAACGTGGGCCCCTACATTCCAGAAATAGTAGGCCAGCATCACGGTTATTCCCCCACAATAATTAATATGGCAGAAGATGACGTATTTGGCGGTAAAGCTTGGCAAGACCGTCGATGCGAGCTGGTGGCAGGGCTTAAGCAAGCTTTGGCGGCTGATTTCCCCCGTGTCCAAAATGAGCTACAGGCCACCGCCTTGGCAGGGTTGACCACCGTTTCAGATTGGATAGGCTCGGGTTCATTGTTTGATGACCCCACCCAAGAGTGGCAGCCCAACATCAAGAAAGCCTTGGATAACGCCGGTTTTATCCAGCCCAAATTTGAGCAGGGCTTAAGTTTTTTTGATCTGTTTGGGTTTGAGCCCCGTACCATCCAACAACAGCTTATAGACAGTTGTAATCAGCCCGGTGTTTATGTACTGGAAGCGCCGATGGGCATAGGCAAAACCGAAGCGGCTCTTTATGCGGCTTACCTATTAATGGCCGCACAGCAAGCCACTGGGCTTTACTTTGCGCTACCAACCCAACTGACCTCCGACAAAATACACGAACGGGTCACGCAATGCTTACAGAAAATTTTAATCCCTGATAGCCCGCATCAAAAAGCCTTGCTATTGCATGGCAATGCGTGGTTAAAACAAACGGAATTGGGCGTAGAGGGGGACCCTAACGGCTCGTGGTTTGAAAGTGGCAAACGTGGCATATTGGCGCCTTTTGCAGTGGGCACTATCGACCAGGCATTAATGGCCGTGATGAATGTCAAACACGGATTTGTCAGGGCCTTTGGCTTGGCAGGCAAAGTGGTCATACTGGACGAAGTGCATAGCTATGATGCTTATACTGGTACACTGCTTGATGAATTGGTCAAAGCACTGCAAGGCTTGCAATGTACCGTGATTATTTTAAGTGCGACCCTGACCCAAGAGCGGCGCGGCAAATTGTTGGCGCAAACCGTTTGCTCAGACAGTTACCCGTTAATTTCCGCCAAACCCCGTCAAGCCCCTTGCCAAGAAATCGCTGTGGCAACACTAACCAATACCTCTGCTACCCTGCATTGTTGCCAAAATGACGATATGGCTCTCGAAGAAGCACTATGCCGTGCCGAACAAGGTCAGCAAGTGCTATGGATTGAAAACACCGTTGCCGATGCCCAAGCCATTTACAAAAAATTATCGGCAAGGGACATGCCTATTGAATGTGGTTTGCTGCATTCGCGTTTTTTAAAAAGCGACCGCGCCGATAATGAAAAGTACTGGGTAAACTTATACGGTAAAGACAACAGCCCCGCGCGTAAGGCCAAAGGCCGTATCTTGGTGGGTACGCAAGTGCTGGAGCAATCGCTTGATATTGATGCTGACTTTCTCGTTAGCCGGTTTGCCCCTACTGATATGTTGTTACAACGCTTAGGGCGTTTATGGCGGCATGACAACACTCATCGCCCACAAGATGCAATCCGCGAAGCGTGGTTATTGGCCCCTGAACTGAATGCGGCCATAGCCAATGCTGAACGGTTTGGTAAAACCGCAAGCGTTTACAGTCCTTATGTGCTGTGCCGCAGTTTGGCTGTTTGGCAGCCACTGGATAAGGTCTGTCTACCCAACGACATCCGCACTCTGATTGAAGCAACCTATAGGGGGCAGAAAGAGCAAAGTGAAATGCTGGCGTATCAGGTTGATTTGGAAAAAAAATGCGAAAAACTGAAACAAATGGCCTTGTTTGGTTTGTCCAAAGCGGGTAAAACCTTATCCGAAAACCGTGCTGGCACACGCTATAGCGAGCTGGACAGTGTGCAAGTGTTGTTGTTAAAGTGCTACCGGCATACGTCTGGCAAGTCTGCAACCGAAGTCACTTTTTTAACGGGCGAAAAAATATGCTTGCCTTGCAATATTAAAGCCTATGATAAGCAGCAATGGCGCGAATTGGCAGCTAAACTACTGCAAAATACCGTGCAAGTTGCCGACTACATTGCCCCGCAAGCCGACCGAAGTACGCAAGATTTGACGTGGCTTAAAGATTATCTGTACCTAGGCAACCCAGAGCAGGGGGAAAGCCTGCTGCGGATAGCGTTGGTTGATGACGCGGATAATATAAGCAGCTTATCCGGTGGCAGCGCTTTAGCTAATTATCAACTGGGCTACAATGCGGCTCTAGGCTATCAAGCCGAAAAGCTTTGATTAACATCACCCCTATAGCAAGGATATTTAATGACAGAAGCCAGATTTTCGTTAATTGATGAGCCTTGGATACCCATTGCTGATGTGGGGCGGGTTAGCCTGAAGCAAATTTTTACCGAACCCAGTTACCGTGCCTTAGGTGGCAATCCCGTACAAAAAATTGCCCTGACAAAATTATTGCTGGCGATTGCCCAAGCCGCTTATACGCCAGAGGATGAACCGGCATGGGCAAGCCTTGGCGCGGCAGGTATGGCAGAAAAATGTGTGGCGTATTTGGAGCAATGGCACGAGCGGTTTTATTTGTATGGTGACCGGCCTTTTTTGCAAATGCCCGCTATCAAGCATGCCCATGAGCAGGCTTTTGGTGCAGTGCTTGCGGAAATTGCCACAGGCAACACAACGGTCTTAACCCAATCGCAAGTTGAAAAACCGCTAACTGATGCAGAAAAGTCCTTGCTGATTGTGGTGTTGATGGGATTTGGATTGGGCGGTAAAAAAACCGATAACAGCGTTGTTTTGTCGGCAGGTTACAAAGGCAAAGTGAATGACAAAAGTAAACCTGCAACGGGCAAGCCGGGGAGCGCTGTTGGTTTTATGGGTTTCATGCACAACTTTTTACAGGGTGAATCCCTTTGGCAAACTCTATGGCTCAATCTGCTTAGCCAAGACCAAATTCAAACGCTGCCTTATGTTAATGGATTAGGAAAAGCACCTTGGGAAATAATGCCCGAAGGCGAAAATTGTCAAATGGCTCAAGCGTTACAAGGTAGTCTAATGGGGCGATTGGTGTCATTATCACGGTTCTGCTTGATTGGAGAAAATGGACTGCATTATTCTGAAGGCATTGGCCATTTTGGCTATAAAGAACATTTGGTTGACCCCAGTATTTCTGTCGATTTTTCTGGCAAAGACCCTAAGGTGATTTGGGTGGACCCGCAAAAAAGACCTTGGCGTTTTTTAACCGCATTGTTAGGGTTCATCTCACAAAATAGTAGCCAACACTTTGATTGTTACGGGTTGCGATTAGGTTTGGGCCGTACGCGTGGGCGTATTGGTCAGTTGGGTATCTGGTCAGGTGGCTTGCGCGTTAGCAGCAATGCGGGAGAACAATACGTTTCAGGTAATGATGACTTTGTTGAGTCTATGCTAATGTTGCCGCAAGAGGTCTTTGGAGAGTTATGGTTCGGTAATTTACAGCTCGAAATGTCAGAACTCGACCAACTGTCCAAAATTGTCTACAGTTCAACCCTTAATTATTTTAAAAGCCAAAAGGCCGAAGGCAAAAACCAAGCGGCAATGGCCAGCCAATTATATTGGCAATTGTGCGAACATCAGTTTCAGACGTTGGTCAACGTCTGTGCAGATTTTAACCAAGCCAAAGCCATGCGTAAAACGTTTGCCCAGTTTGCCCAAAAAGCCTACGACAATTTTTGTCCCAACCATACCGCCAGGCAATTGAATGCGTGGGCAGAAAATAAGCCCAATTTCGGCAGATATTTGCAAAATGTAGCGTCATCGGAGCCAACAGCATGAAAGCAGAATTGCAAAAATTGGGGAATGCCCATATGGTCGCCATCCCCGAAGCCTTTTTAACCGATTGTGGCATCCATAAAACCATTAATCTACGTCTGGAAAATCGCCGCATTATTATTGAACCCTCGCAATCGCCGCGTTTGGGTTGGTTTGACCATTACCAAGCTGGACAAGACACGGATGTTTGGCAAAGCTTGCCGCCCGACCATGACAGTGGGGATTGGGAATGGTGACAGCCCGATTTAAACGCGGCGAAATATACTGGGTCAATCTTGACCCGACCGTAGGCAGTGAAATTCAAAAAATACGCCCCGCCTTAATTATTTCCCCAGATGACCTCAATGCCGTATTGCCACGCGTCATTGTTGCGCCGATTACCAGCAAAGCCCAAGCATTGCCATGTCGGTCCGAATTTATTTTACAAGGTAAACCCGCACATGTTTTGTTGGATCAACTTCGTTCTGTTGACAAATCAAGGCTTTTACAAAAAATGGGCGAGCTTGAACTAACCGTCTGGCATCCACTATTACTGGAAATGTTAGCCTAATCACTAGCAAAGGGGACATAATGACTACCGAAAAAAAGGCAACCCCAAACGAAGCCTTTGTTACATTCGTGATCGATACAGCACAAAAAGACAATGGCGCAGCCGCTGCATTTAAACGTGCGGATAATCCGGCAACCGAACACCAATGCTGGGAATATCTGGCGCGGTTTATTGATATCGACAAAGACTACGAACGCCTACCTTTTGCAACCATCGCCTCAGCCATTGCCAAAGCCAAGGCTAGCCAAAATGGTGCAACGCTAATTGGCGCCGCTATAGCCCGCAGCTATCAAGACGGCAACAAGAGTGACCAAGCCAAAGCCAAGTTACGCCGATTATTGGCCTGTGAAGAAGTGGACGAGGTATGTCGGGTGTTGCGCCCGCTGTTCAGCTTGATTAGCTCAAAAGCTAATGTGCAACTGGACTATGCCGCCTTATTACGCGATTTGCGCGGTTTCCATTTTGATGAACAACGGCAAAAGATTAAATCACGCTGGGCGCAAAACTTTTACCGCCATCATGCAGCCGATGAGACAGGCTCATGATGATTGCCAGCGTATTGCATTTAAAACGGGCGGATGTTAAAGCCTTAAAAATCACCGATGCCTATTCCTTGCACCGCATTGTTTATGATCTGTTCGACGATATACGCAGCGACCAAGACAAACAAAAAAGTGTGTCTAGCGGTATTTTATATGCCGATAAAGGCGGTGATTTTTATGGCCGAAAAATCTTAATGCTATCCAACCGTGCGCCTAACATGCCCGAACATGGTGAGTTGTTGGTAAAAAAAATTGCCGCCAGTTTTTTAGACCATAGCCATTACCGTTTTGAAGTGGTTATAAATCCTACCAAACGTGAAAAGCTGCAACGCGATGGTTTGGGTAAAAAAGTCAGTGGCAAAGTTATTGCCATCCGTGAACGCGATCAAATTGCCCAATGGTTTATCGACAAAGCCCCGCAATGGGGGTTTGAGGCAAGCCCCGCCCATCTTGAAGTCGGCACTATTACCGTCAAGCGCTTTGTAAAAAATGGACAAGTTATCACCCAAGGACAAGCTAGCCTATTGGGCCGTTTGACCGTCACCGACCCAGAAAAATTTATCCGAAGCTTCCAACAGGGTATTGGTCGAGGACGCGCTTTTGGCTGTGGCCTTTTACAAATAGTGCCACTTTAAGCATATAAAATCACTACCTATTTAAGGATTATCATGACTACCAACCCCTATAAAAATATCCGCATTGAATTTCATATACTGCAATCGTTTCCGGTCACCTGTTTAAACCGTGACGATGTGGGTGCACCTAAAAGTGCCGTTATTGGCGGCACAACCCGCGCCCGGGTCAGTTCGCAATGCTGGAAACGCCAGGTGCGTTTGGCAATGCATGATTTTGGTGTGACACTGGCAATCCGTAGCAAAAAAATTGCGGATTATGTGGCGAAATCTTGTGAGGGTTTGGGTGCTTCCAAAGAACAGGGCAGTGCTTGCGGGCAAGTTATTGCCACCGCATTTAGTAAAGACACCTTACATTTTTTTACGGAAGGTGAAGCAAAGGCTTTTGCGGAGTTTGCCCAAAAGAGCGATTTTGATAGCACCAAAATCAAAGATAAGGACATCCAAAAATTATCAAAAAACATATTAAATCCGGCTATAGACGGCTTGGATATTGCCCTGTTTGGTCGCATGGTGGCACAAGCCGCAGAACTCAACATCGAAGCGGCCGCTTCATTTGCCCATGCCATTTCCACCCATCAAGTCAGCTCAGAAATTGAGTTTTTTACTGCTCTCGATGATCTGCAAACAGAACCGGGTTCTGCCCATATGGGTAGCCTTGAGTTCAACTCTGCCACCTATTACCGATACATCAGCCTAGATTTAGGCCAGCTCCATCAATCGCTAGCCGGACAAGCCATGCCAGAAGCCTTGGAAGCTTTTACCAAAGCCTTGTTTCTGGCAGTGCCCAGTGCCAGGCAAACCACCATGTCCGGCGCGTCACCGTGGGAATTTGCCAAGGTTCTGGTACGCAAAGGGCAGCGCTTGCAAGTGCCTTTTGAAACGGCAGTAAAAGCCAAAGACGGAGGCTTTCTACAACCCAGCATCCAAGCATTAACAACTTACCTTGCAACCAAAGAAAAACAGCATAGCCCTTTATTCGGCAAATTGGGTGACCACACCTATGGCGAAAATGAGGATTACAGCATTGGAGACTTGATTGACGTTTTAAAAAATGACTTATTAAAAATACACCCAGAGGTATAGGCAACATGGCAAGCCGTTATTTATTACTGTGGTTGCAGGCGCCCCTTCAAGCATGGGGGCATGATTCTAAGTTTGGGCGGCGGGATACGCTTAACTTTCCCACCAAATCGGGTGTGTTGGGGCTGGTTTGTTGTGCCTTGGGAGCGGGTGGCGAGCAGGCGGAGTTGTTGGCCGAATTGGCACCACTCAAACAAACAGTGGTGTCTTTTGCGCGTAGCCGCAAAAGCTCGGAGGGCGAAGCCAGTAAGATAGCCCCAGAGCCCTTGCTGCGCGATTTTCACATGGTCGGCAGTGGTTATGATGACAAAGACCCGTGGACGAGCTTGCTGATTCCAAAAACTGCCGAAGGCAAGAAAGCCGTAGGGGGAGGAACAAAAATGACCTACCGCTATTATTTGCAACAAGCTTATTTTGCGGTCATTTTGGAAGTGCCTGACAGTTTGGCGGAAATGTTGGCCGAGGCGCTACAAAATCCAATTTGGGATTTATATTTGGGCCGTAAAGCTTGCGCCCCAAGCGATTTTATTTATCGTGGCCTGTTTGATAGCGAGGCCTTGGCTATCGAATCGGCCCATGCCATAGCAACAGCTGATGACAAACGGTTAGTGGAGGATTTCCAAGTGAAAGATGGCGATCACGACGGCGAAACACTGGTTTTAAATGACGTGCCATTGCAATTTGGCTCTAATAAGCTTTATCGTGACCGCCGAGTGACTGTCATCAGCGTATAGACCATGCTCTTTAACAATAAGGAATGTTGCTGATATTGGTGGGGGGTTAGGCATTTTGGAGGGTTTCGATGGCAGAAGACAATAGCAGCGCCCGTTTAATTATTAAAGTCACCCGCGACACCTTGCCCCAAATAAAAGACAAGTACCCTTTTATTTACTTGGAACGGGGCCGCCTAGAAATTGATGACAGTTCAGTAAAATGGATTGATTGCGACCGCAATGTGGTGCGTTTGCCTATCGCCACCATTAACTGCCTATTGTTGGGGCCGGGTACAACGGTGACCCACGAGGCGGTTAAAGTATTGGCGGCGGCAAATTGTTCGTTGTGTTGGGTGGGGGAGGATTCGCTGTTGTTTTATGCGGCCGGGGTTGTCCCTACCAGCAACACCCGTAATCTGAAAAAGCAAATGCAGATAGCCTGTGATGATAAAAAATCTGTAGAAGTGGCGCGGCGCATGTATGCCAAACGTTTTCCTAAAGCGGAATTGGCAGGTAAGACATTGAAAGAAATGATGGGCATGGAAGGCTACCGTGTCCGTGGGTTGTATGAGGAAAAAGCGCAATTTTACCAAGTGGGCTGGAAAGGTAGGAGCTATTTGCCCGGCAAGTTTGAAATGGGCGATATCACCAACCAAATATTAACCTCGACCAATGCGGCCTTATATGGCATTTTGACATCGTCAATCCATGCTATGGGGTATTCACCGCACATTGGCTTTATCCATTCAGGCAGCCCGTTGCCGTTTGTTTATGATTTGGCAGATTTGTATAAAGAACCGTTGTGTATAGATTTGGCTTTTGCTCTGACATTGGAAATGGGTGGGCGTTATAACAAGCATAAAGTGGCGGACGCATTCAGAAAAAAGGTCATTGAAATGGATTTGTTGGCAAAAATTGGCTTGGATATTGAAGATGTTTTGGGGGTAAAACACCATGTTGGTCGTGATAGCGAATGATTTGCCGCCCGCAGTCAGGGGACGGATGAAATTGTGGTTTGTGGAGCCTCGCCCAAATGTGTTTGTGTCGGGCGTTAAAGATTCCGTAGCCAAAAAAGTGATCGAATACCTTTACCAGCATTGCCCAACGGAAAGTGGTGTTATGATTTTTCGCCGCATAAACCAAACGCCTGGTTATGAAATTCAGGGTATTGGCGATACGCGCCGGAGCATGGTGGACATTTCAGGTTTGCAATTGGTGCTGGAGAAAGATGATTTTTACAGCAGCACAAAAGAAGAGATGCCGTTGTTCAATATGGAGATTGATGTACAGGTGCAAGTTTAGATGACCCTACAAAATAATACACATTTGATCAGCAGCTTTTTAAGTCAGTTGAGTTTTTTACCATATATTGTGGTTAAATAAGCTACCGCAACAAAATGTTGTTGTCTTCCCCACGCCCGTGGGGGTGTTTCCCCCAATAGACTGGCGCCTATCCCAATCCGTAGGTCTTCCCCACGCCCGTGGGGGTGTTTCCAAAGCCGAAGCCAACGCAAAAGACGCAGGCAAGTCTTCCCCACGCCCGTGGGGGTGTTTCCAAGCGCGGGTGGTGTCCCGCGTGCGCGTATTGGTCTTCCCCACGCCCGTGGGGGTGTTTCCGGCGATGCCCCCCAGCCGCTGCCCGTGATGGAGTCTTCCCCACGCCCGTGGGGGTGTTTCCCCTCGCCATTTACGCCGACGGCGTCGACTACTGTCTTCCCCACGCCCGTGGGGGTGTTTCTGTCTGCATCGGATATGTAGGCCATCGTTTGCGGTCTTCCCCACGCCCGTGGGGGTGTTTCTCCGGTTATTTATGAGCTGATGTCTTTCAATCAGTCTTCCCCACGCCCGTGGGGGTGTTTCTCCCGCATATCCCAGACTACCAGCTCGGTAGCCGTCTTCCCCACGCCCGTGGGGGTGTTTCTCGATGAGGCGGCAATTCGGCAACGGGCAAAAAGTCTTCCCCACGCCCGTGGGGGTGTTTCCATTCAAGCCCACTGGCTTTTCATCTGTATTACGTCTTCCCCACGCCCGTGGGGGTGTTTCTCATCCCTTGAGTCAGCCCCAAGGCCTTAGCCGGTCTTCCCCACGCCCGTGGGGGTGTTTCTGTTACACCACCACCGGCCGCGCAGTAGTCGTAGTCTTCCCCACGCCCGTGGGGGTGTTTCTCAGGAAATGGACACCGGACGAAACAATTTGCAGTCTTCCCCACGCCCGTGGGGGTGTTTCTTTAATGAAGTTGATCAGAGTTACTATTTTATTGTCTTCCCCACGCCCGTGGGGGTGTTTCTTACTCACCCGCCGCGCTAAAGGTGCTAAATGTGTCTTCCCCACGCCCGTGGGGGTGTTTCCGTAGCCGTAACCCCCGCTTTAGTCGTATAAGAGTCTTCCCCACGCCCGTGGGGGTGTTTCTATCGCCATTACCGCTATTGTTAGTAAATCCAGGTCTTCCCCACGCCCGTGGGGGTGTTTCTATCCAAGACAATCGCAGACACCGCCGGATCACGTCTTCCCCACGCCCGTGGGGGTGTTTCTGATGTGATGGCGCGATTTATTATTGCTTGGAAGTCTTCCCCACGCCCGTGGGGGTGTTTCTCAAGGGCGGCTTATTATCATGCGGGTGTCTTGGTCTTCCCCACGCCCGTGGGGGTGTTTCGGTGAGTTGCCGGATGGGATTAAGAGCTGGCTGGTCTTCCCCACGCCCGTGGGGGTGTTTCTGTATATTGATGGTTGTTTAACATCACCAGGTAGTCTTCCCCACGCCCGTGGGGGTGTTTCTGGTAGTTTATTAGATTTAACCTTTAATACTAAGTCTTCCCCACGCCCGTGGGGGTGTTTCTTTTTAGTTATGAAGATGGTAATTTAAAGATTTGTCTTCCCCACGCCCGTGGGGGTGTTTCTGCCAAAAAACCAGTTCTTTGTCCAAGCATTGAGTCTTCCCCACGCCCGTGGGGGTGTTTCTCCATGAGATTGTAAAAGCGGATTTAGCTAAGGGTCTTCCCCACGCCCGTGGGGGTGTTTCTCGACGTTGCTGGTGTACCGGTCAGTGAACGTCGTCTTCCCCACGCCCGTGGGGGTGTTTCTTCAAAAACCTGACCCCGTTTTCACTTCAGTCCGTCTTCCCCACGCCCGTGGGGGTGTTTCTGTACAAAAGATTTTGACTGGGCGGGAGCCCAGGTCTTCCCCACGCCCGTGGGGGTGTTTCCGGGATTGTCTGCCGCGAAATAATTAAAACCCGGTCTTCCCCACGCCCGTGGGGGTGTTTCCGCGCTGGGATATGCGCCGCTGGTGTAGGCATAGTCTTCCCCTCGCCCGTGGGGGTGTTTCTTTATAGGGCGGTGTGCGGGATTGCCTGTGATCGTCTTCCCCACGCCCGTGGGGGTGTTTCCATTACAGGACAGTAAAGGGGGAATTAGTCGACGTCTTCCCCACGCCCGTGGGGGTGTTTCTTGCGCGGTAAAATTTGCACCCGTCAATGCTGCGTCTTCCCCACGCCCGTGGGGGTGTTTCTGTTAAAGAGCGGTGCGGCCCCCTTCCTCATGGGTCTTCCCCACGCCCGTGGGGGTGTTTCCCACACCCGCCCCGAACGCCGTCACCAATGCCGGTCTTCCCCACGCCCGTGGGGGTGTTTCTAACACCATTAATCACGCCTACAAAAGCCGTAGGTCTTCCCCACGCCCGTGGGGGTGTTTCCAACGGGCATGAAAAAAGAAGAGCTGTATGGAAGTCTTCCCCACGCCCGTGGGGGTGTTTCTGACCTAGCCCCGCTTTAATACAGAACCCACCAGTCTTCCCCACGCCCGTGGGGGTGTTTCCAAGGCCGTTCTTATCGCCGTCATCCGCCACTACGACAACGTGGTTCTGAAGCTGCTTGCCGAAGCCAAAGCCGCAGCACAAGCCGCAAGGGACGCTCACAATGGCTAAGCACTTTGCCGACGCAGCCCAAGCCGACGAGCTGGAGGAGGCGCAACAGGCGGCGGCAGGCAAGGCCAGCAAGGCAACCCTGCTTAAAGTCCTGCTGAGGAGCATCAA
>CAJAWH010000081.1 GCA_903945605.1 uncultured Methylococcaceae bacterium
GAACAATGGAATGACAAAGCAGTGCGGGTCATAGTCTTGTCAGTGGATGAACCCACCAGCCAGCCCAAAACGCCATTGCTGGCTTCGCTAAGGCAAATCAAAGTGTCGGGTCCTGTGGATTTTTCAGAAAATTTAGATGCTTATTTAAATGGCGAAAAACATGCTTGAAGCGTTATTTGTCGATACAGGCTATATCATTGCTTTAGTCAACGAAAATGACAGCTATCATCAGCAGGCTTTGTATTTATCAGAAAAATATGAAGAAATGTAGCCCGTATGCAGCGTAGCGTAATACGGGGCAACCGTGCCACAATGTCCCGGATTGCGCTATGCTTCATCCAGGCTACTTCGCCATTAGCCCAGTTCGACAATAGTTAGGGCGCAATATGGATAGTTTGGTCAATAGCGAGCTTATCAACCGTATCCGTGATATTTGGGATACTGCACGACGGCAGGCTGTACGCTCTGTCAATTCCGCGCATGTCTGCGCTAACTGGCTAATTGGCAAACAAATTGTCGAAGCGGAACAAGGTGGCGAACAGCGTGCGGAATATGGCAAAGCCTTGATAAATTCTCTGGCAAAACAGCTTACTGATGAATATGGCAGTGGATTCTCGGTTTCATCACTTAAATATATGCGTGCATTTTTTCTTAGCTATCCGGTGCTTCTGACAAAAAGCCACGCACTGCGTGACCAATTGGCCGATCAAGATCAAAACGCTTGGCAACCAGGTCAATTGCATTCCGGTTTGTCGTGGACGCATTATCGCAACTTGTTGAAAATTGAGCGTCAAGAAGCCAGGTAGGGTGGTTTCGCGCCAGCAAACCACCTTTTGCGGCGTGCCTGATGAAAACCGTTTTGCCCTATAGTAGTGGCTTTGTGGTGGCGGATTGCCTGCCGGCGCATCTACCCTGCGCTTTGATTATAAAAACTTTTAATGTACCGCTTTAAAACACATGAGCAAAAAACAAAAACTGGAACTGACGTGGATTGGCAAGGACAAGCGCCCGCGTTTGGAGCCGCGCATTTTGTTGGAAGACAAAACGCTCTCTTACCGTGCCGATGCCCCCATCAGCACGGCACAGGCCGAATTGCCGTTCACCGACCCGACCGCGCCGATACAACCCTGGCATGATAATTTGCTGATTCAGGGCGATAATTTGCTGGCGCTGAAAGCATTGGAGCAACAATACAGCGGTAAGGTGAAGTGCGTGTTTATCGACCCGCCGTACAACACCGGCAGTGCCTTTACGCATTATGATGATGGTTTGGAACATTCGCTGTGGTTGTCCCTGATACGGGACCGCTTGGAAGTGCTTAGGGCTTTGTTGGCTGAGGACGGTTCGCTGTGGATCACCATTGATGACAACGAAGCGCATTATTTGAAGGTGTTGTGTGATGAGGTGTTTGGGCGCGGGAATTTTGTGGGTAATATAGTTTGGCAGAAATTTCACTCCGTTAAAACAAATGCCCAATATCGTTTATCACAAGCACATGACCACATTTTAATTTTCAAAAAAAGTGAAGCATTGCAGAACTTTAATTTTTTAGACATGGATGACGATGCGTTAAAAGTTTATAAAAATCCAGATAATGATCCTCGTGGTCGCTGGAGAACGGCTCCTCTTACCGTTAGCTTGATTGGTGGCGCGAGGGGTAAAGCATTTGCAAAAACAGGGCAATCGACAGGATTTTATGAAATTGTCGCTCCGAATGGTAAAAAACATCTTCCAAGTAATGGCCGTTGTTGGATTTCAAAAAAAGGAGTCGATGAATTAATTGCCGATAACAGAGTTTGGTGGGGCAAAGATGGTAATGCTGTTCCAATGAAAAAGATTTTTCTAAATGAATCTGGTGGACGAAAAATTTGTAGTACTTTTTGGTCCCATACTGAAGTTGGTAGCAATAAAATTGCAAATGAAGAACAGAAAAGCTTGTTAGATGACGATGTAGTTTTTTCTACTCCTAAACCTGAAAAATTACTTGAACGTATTATTCATCTAGCCACCAACCCCAACGACTTAGTCCTAGACTCCTTCGCCGGTTCCGGCACCACTGGTGCGGTGGCCCACAAAATGGGCCGCCGCTGGATTATGGTCGAGCTGGGCGAACATTGCCATACCCATATTGTGCCACGGCTGAAAAAAGTCATTGATGGGGCGGACCCGGGCGGCATCAGCAAGGCGGTCAACTGGCAAGGGGGCGGTGGTTTCCGGTATTTCCGGTTGGCGCCGTCCCTGCTGAAAAAAGACAGTTGGGGCAATTGGGTCATCAACCCAGTTTACAATGCCGAAATGCTCAGTGAGGCGATGTGCAAGCACATGGGCTTCCACTACGCGCCCAGCCAAAGCCATTTTTGGCGGCACGGACATAGCACGGAAAGCGATTTTATCTATGTCACCACCGGTAGTTTGGGGCATGAACAGCTTAAGGTGATTAGTGAACAGGTCGGCGACAGCGGCACTTTGCTGATTTGTTGCAAGGCGTTTATGGCGGACACTGATGCCTTCCCCAACCTGACGGTAAAAAAGATTCCGCAAGCGATTTTGAACAAGTGCGAGTGGGATCGTGACGATTACAGCTTCAGCCTGAATGTGTTGCCGGATGAGGACAGCGCCGGACAGGCCGACACCGCGCCGGACGCGGATAACAACGGCTAACCACGCCTAAGCCAGTTAAAGGAAGCACGATGAACCACTCCGGCAACGGTCAAAAAATCGCCGACCAACTCGCGGCCCGTCTGTCGCTACGCCCGCCACAGAGTGCATCACTGAATATTCTGGTGGAGTTGCTGGAGCAGTTGCAATTAAGCCAAGACCCCGATTTGCAGCAATGGCTAACGGTGCTTGGGCAACATTACCCCACTGTGCAAGATTTTGAACGCAGCTTTCCGTCGCTATGTTTTGCCTTGGCAACCGGGGTGGGCAAAACACGCTTGATGGGGGCGATGATCGCTTGGCTGTATTTGACCGGGCGCAGCCGCCATTTTTTGGTGTTGGCCCCTAACCTGACCATTTACGAGAAGCTGAAACAAGATTTCACCTTGGGCCACGCCAAATATGTGTTTGCCGGTATCCCGGAAATTGCCCAAATGCCGCCGGTGCTTATTACTGGCGAAGATTATGACAGCGGGCGCGGGGTGCGCTTGGATTATGCCGTGCCGCAAACGTTGACGGCTGATTTGTTCGCTTACGAAGCGGCCCCGCATATCAATATTTTCAATATCGCCAAAATTAACGCCCGCGACAGCAAAAAGGGCGCGGTCAAGTCATCACTGGCCAAAGTGCGCCGTTTGCAGGAGTACATTGGCGAGTCGTATTTTGATTATTTGGCGGGCTTGCCTGATCTGGTGGTGTTAATGGATGAAGCGCACCGCTATTATGCCAGTGCCGGGGCCAAAGCGATCAATGACCTTAAACCGGTGTTGGGTATTGAGCTGACCGCGACCCCGAAAACCACCGGCAGCAAACCGCGTGATTTTGCCAATATCATTTATCATTACCCGTTAGCCAGTGCCTTGGCGGATGGTTTTGTCAAAATTCCCGCCGTGGCGACGCGCAAGGATTTCCGTGCCGACCAATACAGCTTGCCGGAGCTGGAAAAAATCAAGCTGGAAGACGGTATCCATCATCATGAATTTGTCAAAGTGGCCTTGCAGACCTATGCCAGCAACCATCAGGCCCCACCGGTCAAGCCGTTTATGCTGGTGGTGGCGCAAGACACCCGCCACGCCGGAAACATTAAAACGCTGATGGAATCGGCAGATTTTTTTGACGGGCGTTATCAGGGCAAGGTGATTGAGGTGCATTGCAACCAATCCGGCGAGGAATCCGACGAAGCCATGCAGCGCCTGTTGGCGGTCGAACACGACGAACACACTGAGGTGGTGATTCATGTCAATAAGTTGAAAGAAGGTTGGGATGTGACCAATCTTTATACTATTGTGCCGTTACGCGCTTCGGCTTCGGAAATTTTGACCGAACAGACCATCGGGCGCGGCTTGCGTTTGCCTTATGGCAAGCGCACCGGGGTGGCAGCGGTGGACCGGTTGACTATTATCGCCCATGACCGTTTTCAGGATATTATCGACCGCGCCAATGATGCCGAATCCATTATCCGTAAGGTGATTTATATCGGCGGCGATGATGCCGATATACCGGACAAAAAACCGCAAGTGATCATTGCGCCGTCTTATGTGGCTATGCTGACCACTGGCAAAAGCGCAAGCCAAGACGATAAGGCTATTAGCGGGGCGGGTGGCACGCCTTATCCCGCACCCCCGCTTTCTGAGCAACATAACCGCGTTGCCGAAATTGTTTTAAAAGTGGTCGAAGAGCAGTCTAGCCGATTGCCATCCAGCAAGGCATTGGGCGAACCTGCGGTGCAAGCGGCGGTGCTGCGGCGGGTGCAACAAATTGTCCGCGACAATCCGCCGCCGCAATCGTTGCTGCCTGAGTTGGCGCAGGAGGCATTGTTGAGTAGGGATGAAGTGGCGGCAATTGTCCAGTCGGTGACCGAAAAACTGGTGGAGCTGACGTTGGATGTGCCGAAAATTGTGGTGTTGCCGACCCGCGAAGTGAATTATGGTTTTAATGATTTTGACTTGCAAGGTCTGGCAAACATCAAGATTCAGCCGGTCAGCCAAGAAATTCTGTTGCAGCATTTGCATGATAACCAAATCGCCAGTATCCATTGGGCCGGGCAAGATGCCCATGAAGAGCGGCTGGAGGACTATGTGGTGCGTAACCTGATGGACAGGGATGAAATTGATTATGATGAACACGCGCCCTTGTTGTACAAATTGGCCGGGCAAATGCTGGCCCATTTACGCAGTTATTTGCGTGATGAGGCGCAAGTGGAAAATGTGTTGGTGTACGCGCAAAAACAGCTGAGTGATTTTATTTGGGGGCAACTGCTAAACAACCACTGGACAACGCCAACCGATTATATTGGCAAGATCACGCAAGGTTTTGAGGTGCTGAAACCTGCCGCCTTCACCTTACAGGCGGGTGATAGCCCGCGCGATTTCCGCGCCCCTATTGCCAATAAACAGGCGATACGGCAGATGGTGTTCAAGGGCTTTCACAAATGCTGTTACCCGTACCAAAAATTTGATTCGGTGGACGGTGAATGGCGCTTGGCCCAGGTGTTGGAAGATGATCAGGCGGTGCTTAAGTGGATGAAGCCTGCCAGCGGGCAATTCCGTATTGAATACCACAACGGGCAAAATTATGAACCGGATTTTGTGGTGGAATGTGCCGATTATTGTTTGTTGGTTGAGCCGAAACGGGCCGATCAAATGGCTAACGACGAGGTGCAGCTAAAAGCCCGTGCCGCCAGCCGTTGGTGTGGTTATGCCAATGACCATGCCGCCAATAATGGCAATAAGCTATGGTATTACTTGCTGGTGCCCCATGACGCTATCCAGTTGGGGGTGTCGTTAAGTTATCTTAAGCAGCAGTATTTATGGTCTTAGCCAAGACCGGCCGTGTTGCCTGACCGGCCCCAGATAAAGCCGCACGTTCCCTGAGCGTAGCCGAAGGGCGTTGCAGCCAGACGCAAGGCTCTACGTTCCCTGGGCCCAGTCGAAGGGCGTTGCAGCCAGATGCAAGGCTCTACGTTCCCTGAGCGTAGCCGAAGGGCGTTGCAACCAGACGCAAGGCTCTACGTTCCCTGGGCGTAGCCGAAGGGCGTTGCAACCAGACGCAAGGCTCTACGTTCCCTGAGCGTAGTCGAAGGGTATGGCAATCAGACGCGATCACTTGGAAAACAAATAGCTTCGGCTACGCTCAGCCAACGTACTCTGTCACAGCAGTTATCAACTTGCAAACGCTTTGAAAAGCAAAGAAACTATCCCTGCGCCCCTCCCATCAAAGCAATTTTTCCTGCAAAAACGCCAACACGCTCGCCATAGGGATTTCATTGTTGTCTTTAGCGGTACGGGCCTTATATTCCACTGTGCCCGCATCCAAGCCACGGTCGCTGATCACCAACACATGTGGGATGCCAATCAGCTCCATATCAGAGAACATAAAGCCGGGGCGCACTTTGCGGTCATCCAGCAACACTTCAATACCGGCGGCTTGCAAGTCTTGGTACAAGGTTTCCACCGCCGCTTTCAGACGTTCCGATTTATGCAGGTTCATCGGGCATAAGGCCACTTGGAACGGTGCCAAGTTATTGGGCCAGATGATGCCTCGGGCATCGTGGTTTTGTTCGATGGCGGCAGCCACCACGCGGGAAATGCCGATACCATAGCAACCCATGATCATAATCTGGTTTTTGCCTTCCTCGTTGATGATACCGGCTTTCATCGCCGCGCTGTATTTGCTGCCCAGTTGGAAAATATGCCCCACTTCAATGCCCCGCGCCAAGGTGATGGCCCCGTGTCCGTCTGGGCTAGGGTCGCCTTCCACCACCATGCGGATATCTTCAATGCGCGCAGGCAAGGGCAGATCACGCCCCCAATTGACCCCTTGGTAATGTTTGCCGTCGCTGTTGGCACCACAGACAAAATCAGCCATTAACACGGTGCTACGGTCGGCAATAATAGGCATAGCCAAACCGATAGGGCCGATGGAGCCGGGTTTGCAACCGCAAGCCGCGATAATTTCCGCTTCACTGGCCAATTGTAACGGCGACAACACGCCCGCCATTTTTTCGGCCTTGATTTTGTTCAGCTCGTGGTCGCCGCGCAGCAAAAACGCCACCAGCGTGCCTTCTTCCACGCCTTTTACAATCAGTGTTTTTAGGCATTGGTTGGCGGGGATGGCAAAAAACTGGCTGACTTCTTCAATACTGTGTTGGTTAGGTGTTTCCGCCAATGCCAGTGTTTGGCTTGGTTCAGGCCGTTCACCAGTGGGCATGACCGCCTCGGCTTTTTCCACATTGGCGGCATAGTCACTGCTATCAGAAAAGGCAATGGCATCTTCGCCGGAATCCGCCAACACGTGGAATTCGTGTGACACCGCCCCGCCAATAGAGCCGGAATCGGCAATCACGGCACGGAATTTAAGGCCAAATTGGTTGAAGATGTTGCTATAAGCGCGGTACATCACCTCGTAAGTCTCTTGCAAAGAGGCTTGGTCCAAATGGAACGAGTAAGCGTCTTTCATAATAAACTCACGCGAGCGCATCACGCCAAAACGCGGGCGGATTTCGTCACGGATTTTGGTTTGTATCTGGTAATAAATGATCGGCAGTTGCTTGTAACTTTTCAACTCGTTACGCGCCAAGTCGGTGATGATTTCCTCGTGCGTGGGGCCCAGGCAAAAGTCCCGCTCGTGGCGGTCTTTTAGCCGTGCCAGTTCCGGGCCGTATTGTTCCCAGCGTCCGGTCTCCTGCCACAGTTCGGCAGGTTGCAGAGTGGGCATCAGCACTTCCAATGCCCCGGCCCTTGCCATTTCGGCACGGGTGATGTTTTCCACCTTACGCAATACGCGTAGCCCCAACGGCAACCATGTGTACAGTCCGGCGGCAAGCTTGCGGATAAGTCCGGCACGGATCATCAGCTGATGGCTGGCAATTTCGGCATCGGCAGGGGTTTCTTTAACGGTGTTTAAAGGGAATTGGCTAGTACGCATGGGTTTTCTGCTGAAGTTTAAAAATCAGGCATTTTACAGGATTTTAGGGCTTGCCAAACCTTGTTTGCCAAACAATGTCTTGGGTTACCTGGGTAAGGCCAGATGAATTTTGATGGCATCTTC
>CAJAWH010000082.1 GCA_903945605.1 uncultured Methylococcaceae bacterium
ATATCAAGTCATTCGAAGCTAAATTTTTTACTTTCAATATAAGCAACAAATTTTTATCCTAAAAGCCTAAACCTAAAAAACCATCCCACAAAAAACCAATTTATCCCATAATTTCCCAGTCATTTATCTCTCCTCTGTTCAACATATTGCAATTCGCCTAGCTTAATTAGCTCCTCAGCCAAATGCTTTGGCACTGCTACTGTGTATCCCTGTAAGTTTCTTGCAAGTCGGCCAACACTGACGTTTTCAGCTAGGCTATATAGTTGTCCAATAGCATCATCTGCAAATTGATCGAAAGGAACTATAACTGTTTTCATAGAATTACTAATCACTTTGAAATGCTGTGCAATCCAATCAAATGGCAGGCTGTTAAGTTTGCTTTTTCGTATTTCGCCCAAGATGTCATGTTTATCCAATTCGCTGTTCTGTCCTAATTCTTTATGCCAGTAGACTCGCCCAAAATAATCTTTAATGGCGTCTAAACCCAACGGGTTGTCACCAAATGGCTTGATGCTCAGGGTTTCTTTCATTTTATCCGCGTAAGCCTTTAATTCTGGTGGCGGGGCATGATCTTTAGCGGTAAATATCCATACAGGGCTTTCACTGGCTTTGCGCTCACCCTCACGGTTACAACGACCTGCCGCTTGGGCAATTGAATCTAATCCTGCATCACTGCGCATAACACATGGAAAATCAACATCTACCCCCGCCTCTATCAGCGAGGTAGAAACTACACGACAATCTTTACCTTGCTTCAAAGCAGAATGAATTTTTTCTAGCACCAATTTTCTATGTACAGCGCACATATACGTTGATAAATGAAACGACCCTGTCAAATCAGCTATGCCGTGATACAATTGTTGTGCTTGCTTTCTGTTATTGACAATACATAATATTCGCGATTGTTCGCGTAAGCGAGTAATGATTTCTGTGTCCTCCAACTCGCCTATATGCCTCACCGAAACGCGCTGAAACTGCTCATACAGTCGTTCGGGATCAATGCCATCAGATTTAGCTAATTCGCGAACATTTTCTAAGCCACCTTGAAAACCATCTTCTTCTTTAAAAGCAGGTTGTGTGGCGGTACATAAAACGATTGAGCAATCATAATTTCGTGCCAATTCATCAAGTGTTGCCATACAAGGCCGAAGCAAATCCATTGGTAAAGTTTGTGCTTCATCCAAAATCACGATGCTATTGGCTATACGGTGCAATTTTCGGCAATCACTAGGTCGATTTGAAAACAACGATTCCAAAAATTGTACCGCTGTAGTAACAATTATAGGGGCATCCCAATTTTCCATTGCCATTTTTAACTTTGATTTGCTATCAAGTTGATTGGTATGGTTTTCAATGACTGGGTCATTAAAACCACTGTGATGCTCTATAACTGCTGCTTTATGTTTTTCTCCAAATTGTTCGCGGAAAACAGCTGCATTTTGCTCAATGATACTGGTAAAAGGGATAACGTAAATAATGCGCCGCTTTTGAAAGTTTACAGCATGATCAAGTGCGAATGCCATAGAAGCTAAGGTCTTTCCACCACCTGTTGGCACTGTCAAACTAAATAAGCCTGGCGAAAGTGTGTTAGCGTTATGCCTTACCGCCGACAAGATAGCAGCCCGTTTTTTATTGATTTCACTATCACTTTTAAACAGGTTAAGTTTTTGGTCAAAATTGGATTTCAACTCCGTTAGGCTGGGATACTGTCCACGGATATTGTTAGAAGCACCTGCTATAACATCACAAAAATTTTCGGTATCCAATCGGTCTGCATCAACTAAACAAGAAAGAATCATACGGGATAAAAAAGCACACTGAAAAGAGCCAAAACCTTGATTAGATTTTAATGGTGGCGGCAACAATTTATTAGGCAATTGCCCTTCTATTTCACTTTGCCACACGAAATTTAATTTAGGCAGATTAATTTTATCGCAACGCTCCGCCAGATGCGTAAGCTTCTGGTTGTCACGGTATTGTCCATCGGCAAGTCCGGCATGATGCCCCGCAATAGCATAAGCGATTAAGTAACCGCAATCGCCATATTTCTCAAGGGCAATTTTTGCCCCCCACGTAGCATGATCAACTTTCGGATGCTTGCCTTCTAACCGTTTTTGGAACTCGACGGTGTATTTGCCTAAATCATGTAACAAGCCAGCTGCCTTGCCATATTGGGCACAATTGAAAGCAGCAGCAAAATTCTCTGCCAATTGCCCAACTTGCTCAAGATGAGTATTTAAACGCTGCCAATCGCTTTTGCTAACCTGTTGAGTTGAATGCGCGTAAAACAAATTAATGTTTTTTACTTCGTTTGTAGAGGGAGCAGTCATAATTTACCTTGATTTCTACGTACAATCGTGTGCCAATTTGTAGAATGCTAAAGAAATACATTCTCGCTTATTTGAGCCATCAAGAATTAGCTTATAAAATGTCTATACCGCCCGACAATCCATTATCAACGAATCAGGCTATTAATCCCATAAAAAAAGGCCACTGGTTGTGGCCTTTTTTTATGGGATTAATTATTGCCGCATCTTCTGCACTTTCACGCTATTTATAAGCCAGCCAATCACTC
>CAJAWH010000083.1 GCA_903945605.1 uncultured Methylococcaceae bacterium
ATTTCAATCATCATCCCTGCCTATAATGCCCAATCGACCCTCAATGATTGCCTAGGTTCTGTGTTGCGGCAGATGAAACCGCACCACGAACTTATTGTTGTCAATGACGGTTCAACCGACGATACCGCTTGGCTATTGGACGCACTGAAACAAAGCCACAGTGTCAACTTAAAGATAATTGACCAAACCAACCAAGGGTTGTCCGTGTCCAGGAACAACGGCATTGCCCTGGCGACAGGACAATATATCCTGCTATTGGATGCCGATGATATTTTATTGGCTAATGCCCTTGATCTGTTGGATACCACCATAGTGGAAAAACGCCCTGATGTGATCACTTTTGATTATAATTACTGGTGTCCCTCCAAAAACACACGAAAATATGCCCAATTAGGCTACCCTGCCAATATCCTGATTTCAGATAAGGAAAGCATTCTAAACCATTTTTTTGTCAGCAAAAAAATGTATGCTTGGCTCAAGGTTTTTAAAATGGACATTTATAAAAAAATTGGCCAACCCTTGTTTCCGCCACATCGTTTTTTTGAAGATATTGCGACCGTGCCAAAGCTTCTGAGTTGTTGCGGCACGTTAGTTTATTTGCCCTACGCGTTAATTGACTACCGGCAACACCCGGACAGTGTGACCAAAAAGCATTCAGTCCAATCTTGCCGTGATTTTTCTGGTGCGTTATTGCCCGCTAAAGCGTTCATTGAACAACAAGGCTTAAGCTCATCAACAAAACTTTGCTTTGACTATTTTGCCTGTTATTTATATCTTTCCACGGTAAAAAATGCTTATCTTTTCCCTAAGGCGACCGCACAGGAACTGGCACAACAGGCTAAATCCATTTTTTTACAGAGCTTATTCAATGATGTGGAAAGCGTTTTACAGGCTATGGAACAGGGCAAATCACCCTTTTGTCATAATATTGACTACAAAGATGCGCAAAATATACGCAAAGCACTGGCTAATGATTTTATATTTGCTTTGCACCGGACTGTCAGCGCAAAAATAAAAGTGTGGCGTAGACAGTATCAAAAATCAAACCCCCAACAACCGCTGACATAATGCTAATTTCCGTCATTGTATCCACCTATAACTGGCCCGAAGCCTTAGACCTTTGTTTAAGCAGCTTGCTCGCACAGGAAGACCGGTACTTTGAAATCATCATTGCTGATGATGGCTCAACTGAAGACACCCGGCGTTTGATCGATGCTTATATTACCAAAGCGGATGAAATAAAAATCTATCATGCCTATCAAGAAGACCAAGGATTCAGGCTAAGCGCTATCAGGAATAAGGCCACCTTGGCCAGCAACGGCGGCTATTTGATTTTTTTGGATGGTGACTGTATTGTCCGGCCTTCGTTTATTAAGAACCATAGAAAACTAATGCGGCACAAACATTTTGTGGCGGGCAACAGGGTTTTAATCGGCGAGCAATTTACCAACACTATTTTCACTAATGAAAGGGCTTTTTATAAAAATAATTTATATTATTTTTTTTTGCATTGGTTGAAACGTGACATCAATCGGTTAATCCCATTAATCAAATTACCGTTAGGCTGTTTAAGGACACTACAAGCGGACAGATGGAGCAAAGTGCTTGGCTGCAATATTGGCGTTTATAAAAATGATGTTCTTTTAATCAATGGCTTTGATGAAATATATTATGGATGGGGTTACGAGGACAGTGATTTTGCCATTCGCTTAATCAATGCCGGGATAAAGCGTAAGGAAGGCCGGTTTTGCGTCCCTGTTTTGCACCTATGGCACGCGATAAATGCCCGACATAAAAAAGACATCAATTATCAACGCATGATCGGGCGATCAAAAGACAAATCTTTTATCAAGGCGGAACAGGGCATTTCCCAATATAGCCAGTGACACCCGCCAAACCTTCCTGTCAGTGCTACAAAATTAAGCGTATTATAGAATCCCTATCAACCACTGTCTAAGAATATTGCCTAGTCTCCCAAGACAAGTGCCGCGTGCAAAAATACACCCGCCAAGCCAACACGCCATATTGGCTGCTAAGCCAATATGGCCGGGATGATTCGATACGCTTTGATTGTGTGGAAGGTGACATTAGCCTGGCGGATTTATATGCTGGCGTGCGGCGTTGACGGTTGTCCATCCCCCCACTGCTGAAAAACCAAACATGCCTCTTCTGGCGGTGGGCTAGCTGTCAGCCAGCAACCGATACCCGCCCCGATAATACAACAGCGGCGTTCCCTCGCGGCAGATCGCCTCATGTACCTCACCGATCACAATCCAATGCGTACCAGCACGCACCTTATCCACTACCTTGCAATCCAAGGACATCAGGCTGGCACTTAAAATGGGGGCTCCGGTTATTCCGTGTTGCCAATCAGTGCTGGCAAAACGCTGTTCTTGGCTACTGCCCCCAGCAAACTGACCAGATAAATCTTGTTGTTCGGCATCCAACACATTTACCGCAAAACATTGGCTTTCAGCAATACCTTCGCCGGTGTCCGCTGAACTGTTTAGACACACCAAAATTTGCGGTGGATTAGCTGATACACTGCTAAACGCCGTCACCGTCATGCCTTGTGCACCATATTTTTCGGAATGTGTGGTCACAACGGTCACGCCGCTCGCCCACAGTTGCAATGCATTTTTAAATTCGTCGGCGTTTATAGCCATTATTGTCTCCAGTTATTGTGGGGAGCTTAGTTAGTCCAGTAGAACTACCATTTTAATCGTTATTGGTTAGTTTTGTTAGGGTAAATATTTGGGCATCAATATATAATCCTACGCAGAAAATCTTGGCGTGCGCCACAGGCACAGAAGCTGGCACTATACGGAAATAGCGGTCAGATGTGCATAGGTGTAATTTTCTGCCGTTTGTATCTGATTGTATTCGCCAATGAAATGTCTACACATTTGGCAGTGGTTTGAAAAAGACATATCTAGCTATAAGCCGCAATTTTTAACCAACTGATTGAATTTGTATTTTTAATCAGGTAGCCTTGGAGACTTGGCTGAAGCAGTTTGCTAACCAGAACTTTTTTGCTATACATCATCTTATCGTACTGTCTGGGTTTCGGGAGTCA
>CAJAWH010000084.1 GCA_903945605.1 uncultured Methylococcaceae bacterium
CAAGAATTTATACTCATTTTTAGGTGCTACAACGCTGTTCAGGAAGTCAACAGCGGCAGTGTGTCCGCGTTCTGTCAAATATTCCAAGGCCAATTTGACTGAGATAACATCGTGACCGTGGGTTGAGCCTTCCAAACCTTTGATGCCTGGGCACATGGGGCGGTGGTTGATGATGGCAACCGGGCCGTCGGTGTTGATGGCTTGGCAGATATTGGCGTACAAGCTGTCCAAATCTTCGCCGTCACCTTCCAATACGGTCAAACCGTGGCCTGCCAAGGTTTGTGCAGTTGAGCAGCCTTTCAGGTATTTGGATGGGTGGCCGGCGATAGTGACATCGTTATCGTCGATGATCAATTTAACATTCAGACCTTGTGCCACAGCCAAACGTGCCGCTTCGGCATCGTCGCCTTCTTGTTGTGAGCCGTCTGAACCCAAACAGAAAACGGTTTTGCTGGGGTTAGCCATAGCCACACCGTTGATATAAGGCCACATGTGACCCAAACGGCCTGAGCTGAATTTAACGCCTGGGGTAAAGCCCAATTCTGGATGGCCTGGCAGGTGCGAATGGGCGGCACGGTATTGGGTCAATTTTTCTGCGGGCATGTCGCCATTCAATACAGACATCAGGTATTGGGTGGCAACACGGTGTCCGGCCTCGTCAAAGAAAGTCGGCACAAAGTTGTCAGAACCACGGAACAGCGCGTCCATGATCATCACTTCTGGCACCGTGTCGTAGGGGCCGCCAGTATGTCCGCCCACACCACGCGCCGCACCGGTGGATGTGAAAAATACAATCGCATCACGGCACAATTGGATGTTGGCTTGCAACGCCGCTTTTTGCTCAGCGGTCAGTGTGGGTACGCTGGGGTCAAGCGAAATGCGTTGGTAACTGCCAAGATCAATTGGAAAAGTAGACATAGTTGCTTCTCGTAAGTAGTAGTGGATGGGAAATGTAAAACGTTTAAAAAATAAACGGCAATTATAATGCGGAATCAGTCCCAACCCCAAAAAGAAAAGGCGGGGTGCTGCAAGACTCCTTTATGATGCCATGTAAGGCATTAATTTATTGTAGCAAAAGCATTTTAAAGTTTTATTACAATACGTTTATTAATGTTGCCGATGGGTTGTTGCCCGCCAGTTTTTTTGCCTCATGGATGCCATGCCTGATTTGCAATGGCGGTCATGAGAAATCTTGCAATCATTACTGACAAAAGTTAACAAAGTAGCCTGGATGCAGCGTGGCGTAATCGGTGGTTTGGTGGCAGAGTGGCCTCGTTCCAGCTACGCCGCATACCGGCCACAGTGTTTACAGCAATTGATTTATAACAACTTGCCGATGTCATTTTGACCGTGTAAACCGACCAACAATGCTTGACATTATCCGCCCGATAAGTTAAAAAAACACTGCCCGATTAAATCCTATCACCCGCCTTGGCACTATGCTGTTGCTGGCGGTTTTCAACCTGACCGCCGCCGTGGCGGCAACACCCACCGGCACACAAATCAACCCGACCATCAGCAACACCCAAAGCATCGAACTGATCGGCGGCAGCACCGAAAATGTCACTTGGACAGCCCCCAAAGCAGGCACTTACAAACTCTGGGTGCAAATACCAACACCTAGCAGCGCCGTCAATGCCACCTATAATGTTTATCCAAAAGGCAATGCCGTGGGCAACACCAGCTGCTCCAGCACCGACCCCACTTACCCTTGTTTCCAAGCCACTGTTGACCAGGCCACC
>CAJAWH010000085.1 GCA_903945605.1 uncultured Methylococcaceae bacterium
CACAGGGGCGGCGGTGGTCAAGAAGCCGAACACCAACGGCAGCACCACAAAATAAGCAAAAGCCACGCCGATAAAAAACAACAGGGTGCTGGCAATCAATAGCGGCAACATCAGGCGTTTTTCGCTTTTATACAAACCAGGTGCGACAAAAGCCCAAAACTGGTACAAGATGAACGGCACCGAAACGAACACCGACAGCACCATCGCCAATTTGAACGGGGTGAAGAAAGGCGAGGCCACTTCTATGGCTATCATGGTGCTGTTGGCGGGCAAATGTTTCAACAACGGCCCGGCAAGAAAACTGTAGATAGGGTTGGCGTAAGAAGCCAGCGCCAAAAACACCACCAGCACACACAGCACGACCCGCAACAGACGGTCGCGCAATTCGATCAGGTGACTGATCAGCGGCAATTCGGGGTCATCTTTGCTGTTATTGTGGTTCATGCGGTGGGCCGTTGCCGACAGGGGGAGGCGCATGGGCCGTCAATGAAGCATGGATAGAATGTTCTGTTTCAGCCATATCGGCTTGCAGGTCGTGCAAGGCCTCCAAATCGGCATGGTCGTGCAGGGCTTTGCGGAATTCCTCAACATACAGCTCATGCTTAAGCTCCGCTTGCACATTGGCAACCATGCGGCGGGTTTTGCCTAACCAAAAACCGGCCACCCGCGCCACTTGCGGCAATTTTTCCGGGCCGATGACCAGTAAGGCCACCAGTGCCACCATGCATATTTCGGAAAAACCTATTTCGAACATGTCAGTTTTTTTCGTTGGTTTTGCTGGTCACTTCACCTTCAATAACCGTTTCTTCAGGTTCGGAAGGCTTGTCAGCAGTTGGGTTATCTTCACCGTCTTTTAAGGCAGTGCGGAAATTTTTGATCGCCCCACCCAAATCGGAACCAATATTGCGTAAGCGCTTGGTGCCAAAAATAACAATGGCAATCGCCAGCACCACCAATAATTTGCCAATTCCAATACCCATATTTTTCTCCCGTGTTGCTGGTTATTTTACCGAACGCTGGGCTTTTTCTTGCAGCCCTGACAAGCCAAAGCGCCGTTGCAATTCGTTGATCACGTCATCAGGGTGCAGGTCTTGCTGCGCCAACAACACCATGCTGTGAAACCATAAATCGGCCGTTTCATAAACAATTTGGCTTTTGTCACCATTTTTTGCGGCTATCACCGTTTCGGTGGCTTCTTCGCCAATTTTCTTTAAGATGTGGTCCAAGCCTTTGGCGTAAAGACTGGCGACATAAGACTTGTCAGCCGACTCTTGCTTGCGTTGCTCAAGTATATCCGCCAATTGTGCCAATACTGTGTTCATGTTGCCAAACCTTTATTGATGCTTTATTTATAAATGCTGCCGGGGTCTTTTAAGACAGGCTCTATGGTTTGCCATTGCCCATCCGTCCATTGCCGGTAAAAACAACTGTGCCGACCAGTATGGCAAGCAATGCCGCCTTCTTGCTCAATTGCCAACAACAGCACATCTTCATCACAATCCAATTGGATGGCAATGACTTTTTGGCGGTGTCCTGACTCCTCACCTTTGCGCCATAATTTTTGCCGCGACCTTGACCAGTATACGGCATAGCCCTCTTGGACAGTAAGCGCCAAGGCTTCGCGGTTCATCCACGCGAACATCAGCACCCGTCGGCTTTGATGGTCTTGGGCAATCACCGGGCATAAGCCTTCTTGTGTCCATTTGATCTCATCCAACCATGCCTGACCGTTGTCCGCCCTACTGATCATCACAAGCGCACCTCAATGCCCCGTGCCGCCAGATGCTGTTTGGCTTGTTGGATGGTGTATTCGGCAAAGTGGAAAATACTGGCCGCCAATACTGCATCGGCATGACCGCTAATGACACCTTCCGCCAAATGCTCCAGATTGCCCACGCCACCCGAAGCGATCACCGGCACGGCAACGGCATCACTGAGGGTGCGGGTCAACGGCAGATCGAAACCTTCGCGGGTGCCATCACGATCCATGCTGGTCAATAAAATTTCCCCGGCACCGAAAGCAACCATTTTTTGCGCCCATTCAATAGCATCAATGCCAGTGCTTTTGCGCCCGCCGTGGGTGAATATTTCCCAGCGCTCAGGCATACCCTGTGTGCTGACTTTTTTGGCATCAATCGCCACCACAATACATTGCGAACCAAAACGCTCCGCCGCCTCGCGGACAAATTCTGGCCTAAACACGGCGGCGCTGTTGATGCCAACCTTATCGGCCCCTGCGTTGAGCATCCGCCGGATGTCATCCAAGGTACGGATACCACCGCCCACGGTCAGCGGAATAAACACCTCACTGGCCACTTGTTCGACCACATGCACGATAGTGTCACGGTTGTCATGGGTGGCGGTGATGTCCAAAAAAGTGATTTCATCAGCCCCTTCACGGTCATAGCGGCGGGCAATTTCCACCGGATCACCGGCGTCACGGATATCAACGAACTTTACCCCTTTGACCACGCGGCCGTTATCGACATCCAAGCAAGGAATAATACGTTTGGCTAAACCCATGGCTAAAACATCTCGGCCAGTTTGGCGGCTTCGGCAAAATCCAACGTGCCTTCATAAATGGCACGACCGGTAATAGCACCCATAATGCCTTCATGGGCCACCAAACCCAACGCCCTAATGTCAGCCAAATTGGTGATGCCACCTGAGGCAATCACCGGGATTTTGATCGCCCTAGCCAATCGGGCAGTGGCTTCGACATTAACCCCCTGCATCATACCATCACGGGAAATATCAGTATAAATAATGGCTTCCACCCCGTCCGCTTCAAAATGCTGAGCCAAGTCTATCACGTCATGTTTGGATAGTTTTGACCAGCCATCAATGGCCACTTTGCCGTCTTTGGCATCCAAGCCGACAATAATGCGGCGTGGATATTCCAGTGCCATATCGCGGACAAAATGCGGCTCATTGACTGCTTTAGTGCCAATGATGACGTATTCGACACCGGCATTCAGGTAGGCTTCGATGGTTTCTTCATCGCGGATGCCACCACCTATCTGCACAGGCACATGAGGGTACGCTTCGACAATGGCATGGATGACTTCGGCATTGACCGGTTTGCCAGCAAAAGCCCCATCCAAATCGACCAAGTGGATACGTTTTGCTCCCTCCGCCACCCAACGGCCAGCAACGGCCACCGGATCATCGGAAAAAACCGTATTATCGTCCATGCGTCCTTGGCGTAAACGCACACATTTTCCTTCTTTCAGGTCGATAGCGGGGATTAACAGCATAAATCAAGCGTCCTCAATGCGGGGGGATTAAATAGTTTTCAATAATGTCCATCCCACGCCAAAAAATTTGTCAGCAGTTGCAAACCGACCTGCTGGCTCTTTTCTGGATGGAACTGTACGGCAAAGATGTTGTTTTTGGCTAGGGCACAAGCAAATGCCTGGGGATATTCCGACGTGCCAACCACTAAAGTGGGTTCTGCTTGGGCGGGCTGGGCGTAGTAACTGTGCACAAAATAAAAACGGCTGTTTTGCGGGATACCGTGCCACAACGGGTGCGGCGATTGGCATACTTGGTTCCAGCCCATGTGGGGGATTTTTAGGCGGTTGCCCTGACTGTCTTGCAACGGCTCGGGGAAGCGTAACACATGACCGTCAAACAAACCCAGGCAGGTGGTAAGGCCATTTTCTTCGCTGTCTGCCAACAGGGCTTGCATCCCTAGGCAAATACCCAAAAAAGGTTTGTTTTGGGCGGCCTGCCTGATGGTCTGAGCCAAGCCAGTTTGCTGCAGTGCCTGCATACAATCACGCATAGCCCCCACGC